>JAZOTB010000015.1:0-28448 GCA_045657405.1 Candidatus Enterousia sp. | reverse complement strand
GCAATATGTTAAATATTGATTCTGAAATCGAATATGACCAAATAATAAAAGGTCATAAAAAATTAACAAATCGCCAGAAAATTATGATTGTGTCGGAAACGCACAAGATATTAAATTAAAAATCCCGCAAACGCGGGATTTTTAAGTTTTTAATAACAGGTTCCATATGTACAACCGTTATCAACAGATGGCGCAGATACAGTCGCAGGGCCACCATCACGCGCAGTGCGTACATTATTTACGTGTGGACAATCGTAAACATTTGCAACCAATACAAATGCACGTTCTGGACCGAATATTACCCATTCGTTCGGTTTGGTACGTTGACTGGTTATCCAATAGGCGTTGCCGGGTCGGGCCTGGTCTGCAATGCGGTTTTCAAGGTATCTGCGGGCGTCTTCGGCGGCATAGACAGATACTTCGGATTCAAGTTTGTAAAGAAATGTACAACCAATTGGTTCCGCATCTAATTGGACGATATATTGACTGCCATTTTCGTTTTTTATCATATTGCCACAGCCTGTGAATATAAATAAGGCAGATAAAATTGCAAAAAATTTTTTCATATTTCCCCCCTGTTTCTTATGAATCGATTATATCATAGTTATCTGGATTGCAGAACAATTTTTTCAAAACAAGATTGTTTAATGCGTGACTGCCCTTGTAGGATTCAAGTGTTCCACATACAATTCCACCAGATGTAAACATATCACCAACTGCGTCAATGATTTTATGTCTGACAAATTCATCAGGCCACAGTGTCGCGTTTAATGTGCCGTCACCCGCGTCGTTCAATGCAATCACATTGGATTCATTTGCGCCGCGGCCCATACCGCGTTTTTTCAGATATTCCCATTCTGAATATTTTCCAAATGTGCGCGCGCTGGCAAAATTTTCAATGAAATCAGTTATGGATTCAGGTGTGCCATCATATGAATATGAACACGATTGATTACCAATTATAGGTTCGCGATAAATTAATGTGGCTTTGATGTCTAATGAAAGACCGCTGTTCGGTGCAAGTTTTACATATCCATTGGTTTTCCGGCCAGATATTGTGTTCAATATCCATAATTTTATGCGTGTGAATAATGGTAAATCACGCAAAATTTCACGAGCGTGTGCAATAACAGTACGCTTTACAACAATGCGTTTCAGGGGTGAATTTGTAATACCTGCGGATTTAAAAGCATCAATAAATTGGGTTGCACTGCCATCCAGAATTGGGGTTTCTGGGCCGTCGATTTCAATAATTGCGGCGTCAATTCCAGTCATAAACAGGGCCGCCATCAAGTGTTCTATTGTTTGTACGTGTGCGCCAGATGGTTTGCCAATTGTGGTGTTGCGCATCTTGGTTTCACCAACATTATCGTATGTGGCGGGTATAAGTTCGCCGTCTGTTATGTCCGTGCGGTGAAAATATATTCCACGCCTGGGCGAAGGTTTTACGATAATATTAACAGGGGCACCAGAATGAATGCCAACACCAGATATTTTTACCTGTTTTTTTAATGTGCTCATTTCAATTTTTCCTTTAGCCAATCCCAAAATGTGTTGTCGATAATCGTGTCCAGACGCGCATATTTTATTTTATCACGAATTTCAATCGGCAGGCGAACCCAGTCTTTTTCTGTTGTTATTAATTTTGCTTTTTTCTTGGCCGCCAATGACATCAGACGTTCAAGGTCTTCGCCTGTGTATTGATAATGATCCGGAAAACTGCGACGGGCAACAACATTCTTTAATGCGCCAAAGAACTTTTTTGGATACCCAATACCAGCAAACGCAACCAATTTTTCATCTTCGTCATAGGGGGATGTTGTTTGGTTTTTCGCATAAAAAACAGGTATGCCAGCAGGTAATGTGAAATTCTTGCGCGGTTTGTTATTGTTTATAACAATAATTGCGTCCGCGTTTTTTGCCATACGTTTTGGTACGCGAAGCGGACCAGCCGGTAACATCAATCCATTGCCGTAACCTAAACCCTGGTCAAAAACAATAATAGAAATGTCTTTTTTTATTGTTGGGTTTTGCAGACCGTCATCCATTATAATTGGGGTATCATCTTTTTGTTTGTTTAAAAGTGTGATGTTTGATTTTCTGTCACCAACATGAACCGCAATGCCCGTGCGTGATAACATAATTGCTTCGTCCCCAATGTTGCCGGTTTTTGCACTTTTTTTATAACCGCGCATCACAACAGGTGAACCATAGTGATTTGCAATCGCACGTACCACAGGTGTTTTACCAACACCACCCGCCAATATGTTTCCAATACATATTATGGGACGACGTGATTTTAATGGGTGTAATGTGCGTGCGAAATATACAATGCGACCAACCCCGTAATAAAGCCACGATACAGGTGCAAGCAGTAATGATACAGGATTTTTAGATAAAAACCACCAGGGTGTTTTCATTATTTTTTAGCCTTTTTTTTGTTTTGTTTTTTGGCAGTGGCCAGTTCGCGTTTGTTACGCTTGTATTCTGTGGATGTTAAATCCTGGGGAATTGGTGGCAGACCAAATTCAGCGTCCAGTTCATTCATCTGGGCAACCATAAAATCTTCGAGGTCTTTTCTTATTTTTTCAAATTCAGCCGGGGTTGCGCGTTTTGGTACAAATACTGGATTACCAATATTGCAGACGATTTTATTGAATGGCAATGCAAGCAGATATTTATCCCAACGGTCCTGAATCCAGGCGCGTTTGGCCGTATAGCAAACAGGAATAATCGGGGCACCAGACATTTTGGCAAAATACAGGGCGCCTTCTTGGACACGCAATGATGGACCACCAGGACCGTCCGGTGACATACATATGCCGTGGTCACCACGCGCCAAGACACGCAGACCCGCACGCAGTACAGATACGCCGCCCTTGTGCGAAGAACCATAAATCGCACGTAATCCAAACAAGTGTTGTAATTTTGCCATCATACGACCGTCTTTGTGACGACTGGCAACGGCATAGGCGTGCATTCCACCCAAACAGATAATAGGACTTAGCATTAAACTGCGTCCGTGCCAGAATACGAAAATTGCAGGCTTTTTACGGTATTTATAGAATGTTTCTATGTTTGTGATTTTTTTTACAGATGTAAAGTATGCAAACCATATCGGAATTGCCATAAAAATGGCAATAATCCACTGAAAAATACCCAGGGATAATATAGGTTCCCAAAATTTTTTCCATACCTTTCTGAACGTTTTATTTTGAAACACATCAAACCTTTATTTAAATTTCCAGCAGATTCTAGCAATAAAAATTTTATAATTCAAGAAAGACTGGGAAATGTGTCAAAAAATGATAAAAATGAATTTTTTGTTTGACTATTGTCATAAATAGTATATAATAACCAGGCTTTATCGCGGGGTAGAGCAGCCCGGTAGCTCGTCAGGCTCATAACCTGAAGGTCGTTGGTTCAAATCCAACCCCCGCAACCAAGATTTCGCCCAGTTTTCTGGGCTTTTTTAATACTTTTTTCACCCCTAAAACCACCACTTTTTCACCCTTTTGCTACCTATTTGCTACCAAGGATATAAACAACAAATCAACCCGTGTGCCGCGGAAAGGAAACAATCTGTTAGATTTATTATGTATTATAATATACAGAAAATCAAAACAATATAAAACTTTATTAAACCCTTATAGGGTTGTTGCCGTAGCCAGTTAAAATAAAAAATCCACTAAATTGGTGGATTTTTTATGAAAATTTACATTTATGCCAATGTAAATGACGAAGTTATAGTATCTTTGTTTTCACGCATTCCAATTGGTAATTGATTTTTCTTGGCTGATAATATAGCTTCTATTTCTGATTGTGCCTTGGATATTTTTGTTGCAGTATTCACAGTTGGGTCAATATTATCGTATTTCAATACAACCGCCGGAGAGACATCATCTGTAACATCTGATGTGCCGTGACGCAGTTTTAATCCACTTTTCCACAGCAGCAATTTATCCAGTATTGCTTTTGTAATAACAGTTTTTTTGACAACATTATCAATTACCCCAGAATCATATATAGCGGCGATAATATTTTCAAAATCTGCGTTGGTTAAACACTTGGATTCTTGGATGATATTTCCGTATTCGTCTTTTTGTTCTTTTTGATATTCGATAATATCAGACAGTGCCGTTAAACCACGCTGGACCCCGTCAATATAGCCGGTGTCTATATCGATTTTTTTGGCGGTATTATCTAGGTTTTTAATTATTTTTATCAATGTATCCCCGATGCCTTTGCCGCGTTTTGCATTAACGGCCAATTCATACATCAAATGCCCCAGCATAATTTTATCTGTGGTTGTTGGGGTTTTATTCATTTGTGCACCGGTATCAAATATTCCGATACAGAAATTTCTGAAATCAGAATTATAGAAATTCTGTTGTCCTTGGTGTCTGTCTGTATCCCATTTTTGTCCCGATAACAACAATGCTAATTCCAAAGTAACATACGCAACGGCAAAGGTGTGTTTTTCTTGTGTTGTCCATTTGTCATACGACAAAGAATGACCATCGGCCATTTCCATAATTTTATATGCATTGACCCCGTCATCAGACGCGCCATATGTTAACCATTGTGCCACATCTGGGGTATATGTTGTATCGCCAGTTGTTACTTGGAATTTTTCGTACATAGACTTGGCGTTTTTATATTTTTTATAATCTTGTTCTATATCTATTTCTGATAAGGCAGATTCACGTGCCTGGTTCAGAATGTTTTTCAAAGGATAGTATTTTTTATCTGATGCGACCAATTCATCAATTGTACGCGCAATCATATCAATGCCAGATTGTGTCAAATCGTGTGTAAAAGGTCGCATAACCGATAATACGCACGGTTGTCCGTTGTATATAACCTTGACCGTGATATAGAACGATCCCGCACCCAATAAATTTCCAACATATGAAATTTTTTTCATTTCTGATTCTGGCAATGCCGTCTTTATAATATCGAATAATTCATTGCGGGTTGGTATATTTGCATTGTCACGCAGTGTTGCCAATTCGCTGCGAATATCTGAATCCAGTGTCGGTAAATAAGATAACAATTGTCCAAATTTAATAAAAGCTGGCCCTTTGTTTTGCAAGAACATTTTCAATCCACGTCCAACCATACGTCCACCAGATATATTATCTGATTCACCTTTTTGACCGGCCGATGCCAATGCTGCGATAATTAAATTACGTTCGTATTCTTGCAGATTATTATAGACCGCATTTATTACCAATTCTGCATCTTTGCGATAATCTGATTTTTCATCAAAATACATATCAATGACTAACTTTAATTTATCTTTATCGTCGTTACTGTATGAATTTAATAATCGGTTCATTAAATATGCCCGTATTGGTAAATCCGCACCCCAGAAATTTTCATGAATCAATATTAAATTAGTTCTGTTTATTGGGTTTTCGCCAGTCAGCTTCACTGTGCTGAAAAAATTCAGTGTATCATCCAAAGATTTTTCGGTTAATTTATTACTTAAAAAGTTAATCATTTTAATAACCGCATCTGGTTTATACGCTAATGCGGCAAACGCGGCCTCGGCGATACGCAGTGCTTTGTCATGCTTTGCTAATTTTGTGATGTCTATTGTTGTGGCTGTGCCCATGGCCTTGGCCGCTTTTTCCTGGGAAACAACTTTATTTGATACCTTGTCTAAGATAGACTTTTTTATTGCATCAGAAAAAGTATTTAAATTAGGATGGACAGGCGCTTCTAGTTCTTTTACAAAATTATGTACCCGTTGGGTATATTCATCGCTGCCATCATCACGTCCCAGTTTGTGTGCCAACATATCTGAATAAAATTCAATCAATTTTTCACGTTCATTAAAAAATTGAATATCAGAATTTTTATAATTCCCGTATCTGGTTATTGGGTTTCGTGTTAATAATTGTTTGGCATATTCGACCGCTTTATCATCGGTTATGGGACAGGATACGATTTGGTCAACAATTGTTTTGATGTATTTATTTTGGTTTGCGTGCTTGCCTGAAAATAAACTGTTCTTGTCCAAATATTCATATAAAGATATTTGGTCATACAGAGTCATAGAATTAAAATCTTGGTCTGGTATAAACTCGGCTAAAATATTGCTTATGGTACTTATGATATCTCTATTAAGATTCCATTCAAGATTGTGAGGTGTCAGTGCTTCTATTACCTTGATTGGGTCTGCGCGTCCTCCGTATCTTAAAAATTCAACCCACATTAATATATTATAGTTATTGTTATTGTTAGGTGTATAGATGTTTATGAATTTTATAACCTTTAACAATTCGTCGGATGTTTCAATTTTATTTTTACCCAAGACTTGTTTAATTATATTTTCCAGGCATATCGATCTTTCGTTGTATTGAAGATTTTCAGAAATCAGTAGTGGTACCGGGTAAGCAAGAAAATATGGTGTTGTTGAAAACAGGTGCAGTAAAAATATTGCATATTGTTTTTCTAATTTTCTGCTTCTATAGTTTATAATTTTATCATAATACCGCCTCATAATGGATACTGACATTTTGTTTTCTTTTATCAAATCTTTTGCCAGTTTGAACATAGTATCATAATATCGCGCATAAAATGGATTGTTGTGATGGAAGGTTGTTATTTTTTCTATATATGTATTTATTTCCGAAAAATCGCCCCCTTGAAAATTTATATTATCAACCGGATTATCGTTACCACGAACGAAATAATCAAATCCACGCGATTGTAGTAAGGTTGCCTGTAACTGTTTCATTTCTGGAATATAAACATCGTATGAAAAACTTACCATATATGGTGATTCAAACCATTCCATATTTTTAGTTATGTCAAGTGTATCAGCAGCAGAAACCTTGCCGGTGGCATAATCAGACATTTTATTTAGATAATCAATACATTGGTGCACCGTTTTGATGTTGTTTTGTAAATTATTTTCGTCTCGTTTTCTGCGTTCGTTTTCTTTATCTTTTTCGTGTTGTTTATGTGCATCTTTCCCATATAAAATAACCACCCCATTTTTTAAATAATAATCATGTGGAGAATAATCAAATCCGCAATAATAGTTGTTTTGCAATAAATACAATGCCGCATTGATATCAGAATTATCATATGAATACAGTTGTTCAAATATCAAAGGTTTACCAATATTATCCGGGCCATCTGCGGTAAATTGTGGATACCGATTGACAAAAGCCCCGGTGTAATCCTTTGTCCATTTTAGATCCAAAATTTTTTTTGCATACATTATCGCATCATCACGATTGTTTGCGGACTTCATCAAGTTTTTTATGTTTTCATATTGTTCTTGGAATGGGCCAAAGAAATCTAAATATGATTGGTATAATACAGGATAAACTGATTTGGTATCGGCGGTTTTATTTAACGATAAAAATATATCTTGTAATAAATGTGTTTCTTGTTCTGTTTTTATCTTTAAATTATAATCTTGTAATTTTTTTGCCAAATCGTTTATTCGCACCTTGGTCAAGCCAGAAATTTTATAAGAATTAACTGTGTCCAATATCAGTTTTAAAAATTCAACCCGATTAATTTTTGTTAAATCTTTTGTGCCGAATGTATCAATCAATAATTTGTCTAGGTATGTATTATATCCATCTTCTTGATATATTTTTTCAATACTTTTTTGATGGTCCGCCCAATTTTTACTTTTATTTTGTTTGATTTTTTTAAAATCGCCGCGTTCCATTGATTTTTTTGTTAAATATGCTTTGACATCTTCTGCGCGTGCAAATCCGGTTCCGTGTACCCCAAAATCAACAGAATTATATGTAAAGTTTGGAAATACTTTTTTCTGCATTTCCAAGATATACAGTGGGTTATATCCCGCATTTATCATCAAATCAACCGATTGAATATCCGACCATCTTTCTTGTACAATTGTGTTTTTATCTTGTGTGTATTGTTGCCAAACAAAGTGTCCACATTCATGTGCAATAACCGCCGCAAGTTCTTCTTCGTGGTCCAAATGCTGTATCATAGAATCAGATACCGCAATCACATTTTTTGATAATCGTTCTGTTCCTGTGTTTTTATTTATAAAAAATGCATTTGGATGTTCTTCGTGAAAACACATAAATAAAAAATCATCACTGTTTACACCCATATTTTTAAACAGTTTTTCAAAAATAGATTTTACTTTTTTACCAACCGCGTCATTAATTCTGGAATCTGGATGATACAGTTTTAGCCCTTCGAAATCGTCTTGTTTCATTCCAAATTCATTACGTCCATCGAATATGCTCATAAATAACCTCTTTTATCACGTGGATTATATCAAAAAACACATTGATTTTTAAGTTTTTTTATGAGGATAAGCGAAATTTCCACCCGCAATCAATAAAAAAACCGTCCATTTGGACGGTTTTTGCTGATGGGTTTATTTTTGTTTTTCTTTTACCAAACGGATTGCAATTTCCATCAGTTCTTGGTCTGATTTTTTTTCATTTGCGGGTGTTTTACGCAATTTTTCCATCGTTTTTTCAATTGCGCGATTAAACAGGATTTTTTCGGCATTTTTATCAGCCAAGACAACGCCACTTTTTTCGCCGAATTTAACACCGCGTGTCTTTAATGTTTCGGCGGCTTTTTCCATTCTGGCCTTTTTCGAAGTTGTCTGTTTATCCAGTGCTTCTTTGATTTTTTCATATTT
Organism: Candidatus Enterousia sp.; assembly: GCA_045657405.1. GTDB lineage: Bacteria > Pseudomonadota > Alphaproteobacteria > Rs-D84 > Rs-D84 > Enterousia. The sequence goes on along the minus strand of JAZOTB010000015.1, from coordinate 19,786 downwards.
TGGCGTAAATCTGGAATAAAATTCGTCGTGTTCTATGTTTTTTGATAGTGTGCTTATATCCTGAGATATTTGGTGTTGTTGTCTTGATAATTTGTTTTGTTTATCAATTGCACTAAAATTATGTTCACCGAATATGTTGTCACGATTCTCGCGAGCGGTGTCCAAAAATTCGTTTACCTGGGCAACCAAGTCCAGCAGTTCTTGGTATTGTTTCTTTTCTTTGTCAAAACCAAACAATTTCCAGGGTTTTTCAGGTTTTTCCAGTTTTTGATATTGGCCGCTTTGGGTTGCGTTGTTCACTGCATCAAGTATTGTGTCGGTGTGTTTGTTGAAATATTCTGTGTTGAATGAACGTATTCTTTTAATCTTGTCCCGCAGGTTGCTTTCACTGATGGATTCTGTATAAAGCGTTCGTAATTGTTCATTGATAGGTGCCAATTCAGATGTGTTTTTCTGTAATTGTGCGTGCATATCCGCCAGTTTTTGTTTTAATTCGGTGTGGGCCGATTTATCCTTGGCGATTGCAGTTCGGAATTTATCGTTAAATTGCATCCATAATTTATAGTTGTCAGATGTTGGTTTCGAGAATAATCCATTTCTGGTTAGAAATGCGGTGATTTGTTCGAAGTATTCTTCGTTATTTTCATTGGGTACTTTATCAATCATTAACTGCATTAACGAGTAAACCTGCCATGGTTCCCATTTTATTTTGCCATTGGTTAGAACATCATAGATATCACTGGGCGACAGGGAATTAAAGTCGTTTCTGGGGATGATAAATCTGGTATCATTTTGGGTTAGTTTTTCCAGGCCAAGTGTTGGATTGATGCGGCCAGAACGTATTTCGTATAAAAGTTCAGGGTCTGTGGCCCCACGAAATGCGGTCTTGGGGTTGAATGTGCGTCCAAAATCCCGTTCAAATTTATCAAGCAATTTTCTGTCGTTGCTTGATAAAAAGTTGTAACCATTTTGTTTAGGCAGGACGGTCATTATGAATTCTTTGTCTTCTAGACGCTGGGACGAAAAGTTATAGTTGTATGTGCCGTCCAGAAAACCGGATTTGTTTAATAATATTTGAATTTCTGGGGATATGGATTTATTAAATTCCCAGCCACGACCAAATAAATCACGTTCCGATGCATAACGAATGATTATTTCAAATGGTGTATATTCAGCACGTTTGCGCAAATCCGCGGCATTCCAATGCGTGTTCCCAAAACGATAGGCCATATCCCAGTATTCTTTTAATAATTCACCCAGGCGATTTGCAAATGCCAGGTTTTCGGTCGCTGAGTTATGTTTTATCGTATTATCAACAAGTTTTGAAAAAAATTGCCAGTCTGAGTTAGAGTTCTGATTGATTCTGGTGTGCCAGAATATCTTGCCGTCCATATCTGGGGCGAAAACGATATTATCACTTTTTATTACGCTTGTTTTGTCGGAATTATACAGCTGATTTAATTCAGATGCGGTTTTTATGTATATCAGATTCTTTTTTTGTGTCATTGTTGGAACCTTTTCTTAGTTTTCAATAATTATTGTATCATAAAATGGTCTGAAAATAAAGAATCTTGCAAATTCAATATAAAACGTGTAGATTAAAAAGTATGAAGGGTAATGATTTGTTAAAAAGACGCCTGTTTTTGTTCGCAGGATATGATAAGTCCGGCGTGGTTGATGATGCGTTGGTGTTTTATGTGCGCGCGTTGTCTAAATTTGGTGATGTTGTTGTCTGTATGGATTCAGATTGTAATAAGTCAGAATTGAAAAAAATTCAAAAATATTGCATTGCAACTATGGCGGGGCGCCACGGTGAATATGATTTTGGGTCTTATAAACGTGACTATTTGTGGGTGTGCGAAAATCTGGACTTGGATAAATATGATTTTGTTTATTTGATAAATGATTCTGTGTATGGGCCGTTGTATGATTTAGGTGATTATTTTGATAAGATGGAATCTTGGAACGTGGATGCGTTTGGTATTGTAAAAAATCCACATCGTGCTCATCCGCATATTCAATCTTGGTTTGTGGGATTGCGGCCAAGCGTTTTTTGTACGGTTTGGTTTGATGATTTTATGAAATGTATTACAAAACTGGAATCCAAAGGGTTAATTACACGCGAATACGAACAAGGATTAACACGACTGGTAGAACAGAATAATTTAAAGTGGGAATGTTTGTATTCTGAGCCTGGACGCGGCGTTTATAATAATATCAAAAGTTTATATTGCAGAAAAATGCCTTTTATGAAAAAGGTTGCGTTTACGCGTAATCACGGTGCGCTGGGGGGACAGGTGCGGTATGTGCTGGGAAAAATTGGTGATGATGCAAAGAATGCAATAATGGCGTCCGCATCACGCGTGTATGGTGATGATTATGTGCGGTGGTTCTTGGATGTAAATCCAGTCAAAGTAATATGGCGAAAATTAAAACACGTAATGTATAAACTGTTTATAGAAGGAATATAAAATGGTAAAAAAAATAGCGGCAATTACTATGGCGCGAAATGATATGTTCTTTTTAAGCCGATGGATTGCTTATTATGGTGAACAATTAGGAAATGAAAATTTATATGTTTTGTTAGATGGTACAGATCAAGAAGTGCCCGAAAATGCGGAAAATGTTAATGTGACAAAATTGGAACACGTTGATATGTCACGCGCGGCAGGTGATAAATATCGTATCGGAAATTTGTCTGATTTAGCGGGGCAGTTGCTGGAAAAATATGATATTGTTATTGGTTGTGATGCAGATGAATTCTTGGTTGTTGATCCGAATTTGAATGTTGGATTGGTACAATATTTATCGGGTAAAAAAATAAATACAACTTTGTCCGGGTTGGGGATGGATGTCGGACAAAATATGAAGTTAGAAAAAACACTGGATACGTCTAAATCTTTCCTGGAACAGCGTGGGTTTGCATTGCTGTCAACGCGGTATACTAAACCTGTGGTGATTAACAAGCCTGTGCGATGGGGCAGTGGTTTTCACAGTGTAAAAGGACATAATTTTCACATAGATAAAAATCTGTTTTTGTTCCATTTTGGGGCGGTGGATATGGATATGCTGGTGTCTAAGGCGGCGGCACGTGGGGCAGATTGGGTTAATCATTTGAAACGTCGTGGAAATGGCACAATTAATGATGTGACAAAACGTGGTGCGCGTGGGGAAGTGTATATGAAAGTTGCGCGTGTTATGCAACAATTTTTACGACCAATTTATGCGCTGGATAAGCCTGGTATGTTGGGGATAAAGTGGGTTGTGAAAATACCAGAAAGATTTAAAAAATCGGGGGTATAATTTAATATGCTGGATATGAAGATAGATATTGTTTATCTGTGGGTTGATGACAGTGATAAAAAATGGCGCGCAGAAAAAAATAAATGGCTGGGGATTATAAAAGGCGAAAAACCAGTCAGTCGTGACGCATCAACTGATGCGCGTTGGCGTGATAATGGTGAATTTTTGTATTCTCTGCGCAGTGTCGATAAATTTGCCCCATGGGTTAATCATATTTATATTATTACTGGATTTAACCAGGTGCCAAAATGGTTGAATCTGAATCATCCAAAAATTACAATTGTGCCACACGAACAAATTATGCCAACAGACAGTTTGCCTACGTTTAATTCGGTTGCAATTGAAATGTGTATTCCAAATATCCCGGGATTGTCAGAACATTTCTTGTTGATGAATGATGATATGTTTTTTAATCGTGCGCTGGGGCCGGAATTCTTTTATGATTCGCGGGGGCGGGCCAAGGTTTTATACAGTACCCATTCAAAACATAATAAAAATATCGGTCAATGGATGGGGGCGGTTGATGAATATACTCAAACGCTGATATTGGCGGCGCAATGTATCGATAAGGTTTTTGGAAGGGCACTGTATAAATATCGGCCGGCGCACAGTATCGACCCGTATTTAAAGTCGTCTTGGATTGCGTGTCGTAATCATCCGATGATAACAGGGTTGATAGATAAACAGATTAGAAATAAATTTAGAACGAATAATGAATTGCAACGATGGTTATTTAATTTGTACGATTTTATTAATGACAGGGCTGTGTTGGTTCATTCGCGGGCACGTAAGCATTCGCGACACAAAATAAGTAATTTTGTTTATAATACTGTTTTTGCGCCTTGGATTCGTAATTCGCCGGTTGTTTGTACTGATACTGCAAAGGCACGCAGTGCATTAATGCGGGCACCGGTGTTTTGTATAAATGATTCTGCGGATTCAGATGAAACGGTTCTGCGCGATAATATAAAATTCTTGATGGAACGATTCCCAGAAAAATCACAATTCGAAAAATAGATTTTGTTTTTATCAGATACTGATTTGTGATATAATAACCAGTATGAGAAAAAGAAATTTATATGCTTTATCGATTTTATCGTGTCTGATATCTGTGCCTGCGGTCGCAGATTGGCAATATCCAGGTACCTATGTTGGGGATGGATGGTATTCAGATGACGGGTCGCGTCTGGTTATTTCTGGGCGTGGTGGTGCGGCGTTTGGAATGGGGACTATTAAAAACCAGGTCGGCGCAATTTCTAATGAATACTATATCAGTCCAGATGGCGGAACAATTGTTTCGGCAACGTACTATTTTTCGTGTGTGGATAATGGTGGATGTGACGGATATCAGTATGCAGGATACGGCGATTTAGGTAAATTACCACCAACTAAAGATTTCGAAAGTTTTTCATTTGCAATGGGGTTCAGTTTGGGTTTTACAATGCCGAATAAACCACAGTGGAGATTAGAAGGCGGATGGGATCATATTTCGGAAAGTGAATATAATGCATCGCCTATGTTCGCTGGTGAATTAGAACTGATGGGTGGTGACGTGCCAGGTGTCGTGGTCGAAGTTCAAAGTTCAACGGTTAATTCTAAATTATCGACAAATGTTTTCAGTGTGATGGCGTTCTATGATTTCTTTGATGGAATTCAAAAGCCAACAAATGTTATGATTCCGTATATTGGTTTCGGTATTGGATATGCGGATACAAAAACTGTGCTTAATTTAAGTGACCCATATGGTGATTTGTCGGCCCAGGTGGAACTGCAACAGTATGGCGAACTGGATGATTATAATATTGTTCAATTTTATCGGTCTGAACGCGATGTTTCAAATGTGGCGGGGTTGTTGGCACTGGGATTTTCGTATGGTATTGGGGATAATATGTTTATGGACTTTGGTGTGCGTGCGATGTATTTGCCGTCTGTGAAATGGGAACTTAGAAACGAGGATAAATCAAAATATCGCGAATGGTTCAGTGCAGATGATATGATTTATATCAATGCAATGGTTGGATTAAGATTTGAATTCTAGAAAATTTAATCCCCACACAAATGTGTGGGGTTTTTGTTGCGGATTTTGCTAAAAACTGTATGTTAATCCGGTGCCAAAAAATGCATAAGAATTATTTTCAGGCGCAGTATTGCCGTTCGAATAGTGTTGCATAAATATTTCCAGATTTGTACATTCACTTAGCTTGAAGCCGCCGCCCAGTTTAAAGCCAAATAGCAATTTTGAACCAATACGTTCGTTCTGTTGAGCCTGCATACCGACGCCCAGACCTGAATAAAAATACCAGTTTTTATCGTGTGCCAAAATTACATCTTCGGACAATGTGACGATTGGAATTGTGTATTTGTCCCAATGCCAACCGCGTGATTCCCTAAACCCCAGTGTTTGGGTTATGTTCAGTGAACGACGTGCCGGCAGACGAAAAAATTCAGTCGGTTGGGAATATTGGGCGTTTAACATAATAAACGGGGCCCAACGAACAGGGGCAGGTATTAAAAAACCACTGTCCACGCCCCAGCCAAAGTTAACCGCGAATTGATTATCGTATCCATTAAAAAATGGATTTGTGTCAGCATTTGCAGTCGCTGTTGCAGACATAATTAACAAAGAGCATAAGATTTTTTTCATAAATCGCAGTATATCATAAAATTGACTTAGGTTCCAACAGATATTATTAAAAAATATAATTATTGTAAATATGAACAAAATCATCAGATTGTTTTTGGTTGCAATTGAAAAAATTAATGTTATAATGCGTGACGCTTGGCAGCGTAGCTCAGTGGTAGAGCAGAGGAATCATAATCCTTTGGTCGGGGGTCCGAATCCCTCCGCTGCTACCAGAATTTCCCGGTGTTCCGGGATTTTTTATTTAGTAAAACTCTCCAATAATCTAATTAAAAACACCGCCCGGGTGGGCGGTGGGGTTATCGTTGTTTATAGTTATCGCAAAAATGTGATGCCGTATAGGCAAATTTGATCATTTCTGTTTGGTTGGTATCATCTGCCCCCACAGTAATCTGTTGCCCCATATTGTTGATATATTTATAAACTTGGGTTTTGCCAATCGTTGGCGCATAGGAAACACGGGTTGTTGTTCCGCAACCTATGCGATGTGGGTCAACCATTTCCAACGGACCAGAAACAATTTCCGTTGGCATTCTTTTTGCGTATATCTCACAATTTTTATCACAACCACGGCAAGTGATTTTGTTTGCAAAATCTAGTCCGCTTGTGATGTTATCAGAAACACAATTTATGCCAATGCATAGTTTTTCTTTCTGTGTAAATGACATTTTGCGTTCCTTTATTTTGTCTTGTGATTATGCTTCAGTGTGCATACCATGCACTTGGCAACAATATTCATATATCTTTTGTTTTGTGGCAGTATATTGTTCGTATTGCGGACTTTGTTTAACTGTTTTGTCTACTTTTGTATTTGTTTGTTCTTGTACAACCTTATAAAGTTCTAATAATTCTTGATATCCATTATCGCCAAATTCTAGCCGGTATTTACGGTGTGGGGTATAGGTGGTTAATATTATAGTTTCGGGAAATCCGCTGTCAACTTGTGCGTACAAACCATTGCGAATAATAGTATCGAATCCATTATAGTATGCAATATCAAATACCTTTTTTGTGTCCTGGTGGACTGAAAAAATCTTTTTGTCTTGTTTAATGGAAATTCCAGGCTCTTTTAATTTTGACTTTGATTTTGCGATTTCTTGTTTCATTTTTTTTGTTCTCTTTTTTCTTTATACACAAAGTAATACAAGTTTGTGTTTTTTTTGTCAAGTTTTTTGTGGCGGGGAATATGTGCAGAAATGTGAGTGGTGTAGCGATTTTTGGGTAAGTGCATTTTGTATTTAATATGATTAACACTTATGGACAATTTTACATATACTAGACATCAACTATTACAAAACAAATGAAAATGGTGGATTTCTGCGGAGTTTGTGTGGAAAAATACTTATGCGCTGGTATATCATAATCCTTTGGTCGGGGGGGACGACCCGCAGGCAAAAGGCAGACGGGCGGATGCCGGTCCCCTGAAGTTTTAACGAAGGGGGATTTGCCCAGGGGAATAAAGCGCAGCGGAATCAATCTTTATAAGGTTTAATCTGGAATAACTTTGTCTTTTGCGGATATTACAAATATGATATAGTTCTGAGTGAGAAAGGTTTTGTTATGAGTGAAATTGAAAAGTTTAAGATGGCCATTGAATCTTTGTTGGCAAAGATAGAGTCGAGTTTGACAGAAAATCAAGATAAAAAAGAAGCAGAAATAATGGCAGATCTCAATAATTGGTGTTGTGTACATACGACACGCTATAAGCCGATACAAGATAAAGATGGTAATCTTTTTATACCTTCTACGGCGATGGCTGTTGGTGGAAAAGGTGAGGGAGGGGGACGAAATACGGTTCATTTTACTTTAAATCATGTTGTTGAAAATCATAAAGATGGGAATTGGGATGAAACACCATATGTAATCTTTGCACGATATAATGATGTTGTTAAAGAAAATGGGGAACCTGTTGGTATTTGTTTGGTTGATACTTATTTTTCGACGGATATAGATAAAGGTTTGGTTTTACCGAAAGAAAGTACATATTTTATTCATCCGTCAAATATAAATGATGAAAACTTGTATAAAATTGGCGAAAATGAAGCTGTTTATAAAACGTGTGATTTTACAGACGAAGAAACAAAAATCATTTTAACAATGTTAACATCAGAAGAACGTAAGAAATATGACCAGTTGATGAATGGTGAGTTTATAAATAATGCGGAACTAGAACAAGCACTGGGAAAAGAAGAACGTGTAAAACGATTATATGAACAAATAAAAGCCAAAGGACCAGAAAGTGAAAAAGCATTTTTACGGGGGTTAATGGCAGATAAACGGGATTTGATATTGGCTAAAATTTTACGGGATTTTGTGACACGTATTGCCATGAAACAAAAAGGATTTGAGTATATTGATAAAGCTGGGGCTAAGGCGGGCGGTTCTACTTATGCTGCGAAATCCTTGGTTGGAAAGCTTGTAGAGGATGTAGCTATTATTAAAAAAGTACCAACAACTACGGGGGCGCATTACTTTTCGCCGTATGGGGTTGAGGGGCTGCAAGGGGCTGTTAAAGAATTTGTGGAAAAAGTAGACGAAATTATAAATGAAAATAATATGGACAAGTTGTTTTCTAAAGTTTATTTAGCTGGCAATTCTTTGATGACAAAGTGGATGTATGATATAGTTGTAAAAAAGATAGCGCCAAGTGATTATTATGATGTTGTATATGAATCTAGGTTTAAGGATTTTAAACAAGAACGTATGGCTGAATATAATCGAAATGGCCCAGAACTTCGAGAAAGATATGGGTATGAAAAATTATCTGTTCAGCAATATGATAATATTGAGGCTTTTGACCCTATGTTAGCAAAAGCGCTGAGAAGACAAGTTGAAGTACAGTGTGATAGATTAACAAAGTGGCGAACAGAAATTGAACATAACCCAAGGTTTCAAAAATTATTGAAAAAAATAAAAGACTATGAGTGTGGAAATTTTAAAGATTTTTACGAATTTTTAGAACCGTCAATTGAGGTTGATAATGTTATGCTAAATGTGTTTCGTCATAGTGGTCGTGATAATTAAAAAAATACAGAATACACGTCTGTGTTTTCCCGGTGTTCCGGGATTTTTTATTTTGTGTTATTTGCCCGAATTTATGCGGTTTTGTGACTTTACGCAGATTGTTTTACATATACTGGACATAATGTAGGATATAAAAAATATGTTTACATGCGTAATCCTTTTGCTTGCTTTACACTATGAATTATAAAGGGGAATACATAGAAAGTCGCGGCAAAAGGTTGCGAAGGATGACAAAGGTTTACAAAGGGATAAGATATTTTACAAAAGTAATACAAATGTAAGTAAATAAACATCACCCATTTTTGTGTTGTGTTTTGCAACAATATAAAATAATACAAAACAATATAAATAAAAAACGCTTTATAAATTAAAAATCGTAATATAATATGCAAGTATAATAAAACAAAAGGAATATAAAATGCCGTTGACTAGATGGGAAAATGTAAAAACAAAAAGTGCAAGCAATGAACCTAAGGTGTCAATTCTGCCTAATGGTTTGTTTCTTTTTAACAAAGCATCAAAAGATACGTTCAAAATTCCAGAAACATGTAAATATGTACAATTGTATTATGATGAAGATACACAACAGGTTGTTTTTGAATTCGTAAGCAATACTACTGATGCGGTTCCTGTAAAGTTGCATTTTAGTAAAACAGGTATGCATTTTTCGGCTAGGGGATTTTTAAAATTGTTTAAAACAAAGATTGAAGAAACTACACAATTTGTAGTAAAAAAATACAAAGCAAACAGCTTGATGATATACTTGGATAAAAAACAACATAAATCTCAAAGGCCAACACGAAGACCTGTGTTAAATTTTGAAGAAATGGGAATACCTGTCGGGGCAAATTTAGTCTATGTAAAGAATAAGAATATTACAGCCAGAGTGGTTTCATATAATAGGGTTGAATTTAATGGTCAAATTTATGCGCTGTCATCGCTAACTAAGGATTTGAAAGATTTGTCTTATTATTTAGCACCATGTGGATTTTGGACTTATCAAGGCAAGAAACTATCCAATATTTATGATGAAACTTATTTGCAAAAATAAACACCGCCCAATTGGGGCGGTGGAATTATCGTATGTTTTGTTTATATGTTTTTTTTGCACGTTCATTCCACAACATCTTATTTATATTAAGGATTGTCGATAATTTTGTTCCGCTTGAACAAGTTGGTTGGATAATATATGCACTTCACGAACAGAATTGTTGGAGTTTGGACGAGATATTGATGGGTTCAAGAGAAAACAAACATAACGATTCTATCGCACAACATTATCTATCTATATTAAGCCCACGACCTATTCGCAATCTAGAATGTGTTCGTTCATATTCATCAACATATTCGTTGATCGCGTAATATTGCCCCGCACTTATTCTAAATAATCGTGTATAAACATCTCCTTCAACAAGAGACTTAATTTTACCCTTTTCGTTTATTACTGATATTCCATCGGCTTTTGCATACATATGAATCTCACGTGCTAAGTCTGGATTTAAATTTTCTGCTCTTTTCATAAGTTTTACTAAATCTTCTGGTTGGCTCTCTTTTGAATACGACATCCATTCCGCGTCTTTTAATTGTCCTTGTGCAAAAACTTTATCCGTTTCGGGTGTTTTTATAGGATTTCTATATGGTTTAGTAATTTCCTTTATATCTTCAATCAATTGGTTATCTGCTTCTTCCATAAAATAGAGAGTAACTGGATCTGAACGTATCAACCACATGTTATCATCCCCACGTCTGGGAGTTTTGTAATAACCGTTGACCGGATTACTTCTTACAACCTTTCCGTTTATTTTCCCCAGAGAAAAATATTCATCTAATGCTAAAAACAAGTTTCCATTAGCAACACAATTAAGCGAAATTCTATATTTTGGAAAAATTTTATAATCAAGTATATTATGTTTTACAATCGGGGATTTGTGATAATTCCAATCACCATTTTGTTCAATGGACATACCGTGATGTGGAATTTCAGCATTTGTAGACCAGTTTTTATCAACAATTCTGCTTTCTGGAAAATCTGCTTGCCTAAGATTTTCGTATTTTAGTTTTATTTCAATATAAACTCTACCTCTGTCAAATTTCTCTTTCTTTTCTTTTTCTTTTTTTTCGGGAAAATTTATTCTCAAAACCATTTTTTTTCCTTATCCACTACTTAAAAGTATATCATAAAGAGTTCGAAAACGATAGTTTTTTGTTGTTTTCTATTTTTTTCAACTTTCGAACTAGGTGAAAGTGTTGTCTTACAAAAGAAATCGTGCACTTAAGGGCAAGTTTTGAAACTGTGACATGGTCGGCCAGTATAACGCAAACCTTTTGTTATGAATTGTAAAGCAGTTGTTTTATCCAAGAAATCAAATTAAATTTTTCTTGTTTTATATATTTGGCTGGAATAATGCCTTTTTTAAGCACAATCATATAATGTCGTACTGCGCCATATAGCAATTGGTTTTTTATATCAACCTTTTCCCATGTTAAAGGCGATGTATCAATTTCATTTGGCTTAACTTTATAAAAATAGTTGTCGCACCCTTTGTGTATATGCAGTTTTCGACCCTTTTTTGCCACGTCATCCCGACACCATATTGATTCTACCAACCCATCTTTGATTAAGTCGTCAAGTTCAAAAGAAAACAAGACAGAACTTTTTACCATTTTTTTTAGAATCGGGTCATTTCCACGCCATTTTACAGGTTCGGTTAAACAAGAGACCGTTCTGCTGCGACCAGGGAATGTTTTTTCCATCCATGCGATAACATCTTTGCGTTTGTTTGATTTTGCGTATGACGAATATCGTTTTAGGTCGGTTGGGTGCTTTGCGTATGAAAACAAACCGTCGGTCAATATAGTGTTATTCTTTGGTGCATAGTGATACAGTTTCATTTTAGTTCCTTGTAGTAAATATAATAGCAAACTGTGAAGAATTTTTACCAGTTAAAAACTTTACATAGAAAAATGGTTAAAAAATGGCGGAAATGTGAGTGGTGTAGCGGTTGTTTTGTTCTTTTTGTATTATGACCTGGGTCCCGTGGTCAAGCCACGGGATGACATAGAAAATAAAAATACCGCCCAATTGGGGTGGTGGGGTTATCGTGTGTTTTGTTTATATGTTCTTTTGCGTGTGTTAAAAGAATATGGTAGAATGTATTGATGATAATAAAGGGGCGGGAAGTGGATTTTGAAACATTGAAAACGAAAGAATTTAAGGTTAAAGGATTTGTTCTTAGGGTGATTCCTGCAACTATTGAAAATGCGAAACAGATTTATAAAATATTTAGTAGTGATGCACAAAATATGATTTTTTGGGCACCAAATGGTTTGTTTAAAAGTCCAGAACATGCATTGGTTAATTATTATCAAAGAAATCGTTCTGCCAGATCGTTGATGTTTGGTATTTTCAAGGATGGAAAACTGTTGGGTGAAATTGGTTTTTCAGATGTTTCTGTTCAGTCTGGTTGCGTTGCTATTGGGTATTGGTTGAAAAAATCGGCCCGTGGTCAGGGGATAATCAATAAGTTAATGCCAAAAATAGAAAAAATGGCTTTCGATCAAGAGTGGTGTCATAAAATTCGACTGTGTTGTGATGCTGAAAATATCGCATCCAGAAAAATTGCTGAATCTAATAAGTATAAATTAGAAGGTTTGTTTCGTCAGGAGGCAAAATGGCCGGATGGAACATTGCGTGATAAATTATATTTTGGTAAGTTAAAATCTGATATTGTAAAATCATAAGATAGTATGAAAAAAGTTATTTATATTTTTCGTCATGGCGAAACGGATGCTAATACCGAACATCGTATGCAGGGTTGGTTGGATACGCCACTGAATTCTAATGGTGTGGCCCAGGCGTGTGTATTGGCGCACAAACTGGCGGATGTAAAGTTTGACCATATATATTCATCACCATTGTCGCGTGCACTGGATACGGCGCGTGCGGTGGTCGGTGACCAACATATTGTATTAAATGGTGATTTGCGTGAATGGAATATGGGGGATTTTTGTGGTCATATTGTGCGATTGACGGATAGCCCCGCGGATACACCAATTGATATGTCGGGTGATATTATATATGCACCACTTGCATTATTGTCTAATGATGATTATGTTCCACCAAATGGCGAAAGTTATAATATGTTCATTGTGCGTGTTCGTGATGCGTTGCTGGGTATTGTGAACAATTCAGACGGTAAAACCATCGCCATCGCAACACATACGGGTGTAGCGAAAAATATAATAAAACAATTCACAGATGTAAAATGGCCACGTGGTGGTATGCCAAATGCAGAATATTTTAAGTTAGAATATGATGGTGAAAAGTTCACCGTAATTGATACGCCGGATTGGTTGTCGCAGGTGGTGTAGCGATCTTGGGTTATCTTTCCGGGGATGGCGATTGTAATGCTTTGGATTTTTCAATTTCGTCCATCGCAACGGCAAATGCATCGGTGCCGTCTGCGCATTTAATATCAGGTTCAAACCCGTTTGTTTCAAAATCTTTTATGCTTAGTTCACGATATACTGCGCCAACAGTGAACTTCATGTGTGTATGTGGTAATAAAAGATATTGGTTGTATCCATATACTTCGCATCCGTTTGTGTTTGTTCCGACAATGGTTGTTTTGGGATAGTGTTTCATTCTGAAAATAAACATTTCTGCTGAAGAAGAAACGCCACGATTTGTTAATATATATACTGTATATTTTGTGTTTTTTGTGTCGTATTTTTGTGTTGGTTTAATACTATTGTCGTGGATTATAAATGGGTCATCTAATGAGTCTGTGTCAAAATTATTTCCAATTCGTTCTGGATAAAGTTTGTGTACATGTTTTGCATCGGGATTGTTACGAATGATTTCTTTGTTTGCGCTTGGATATTTTTGTCCAAGTATATATTCGGTAATCTTGTCGGTGGGACGATTGTCGCCACCGCCATTATCGCGAAGGTCAATGATAAGTGTTTCAGATTGAGATAGAATTGTGCGCCATTGACTTTCAAATATTTTTCGTTCCGCATCTGTCCATCCAGATAGTGTTGGTACTGCTATGATTCCAATATCACCACGTTGTTCGGTATGGAATTTTTTACCGCTTGCAATATTTTTTCCGACATTTAGTCTTGGCTTGCGCAGTGCGGTGCGCACACCCATATTTTGTCCAACCATGTTCAGTTGTATATGGTTATCTGGTATAATCTCAATCACAGGGCGCAGTTGTTCCATCAGCTCTGCTGATGTCATATCATGTGCATTTTTATGAATATCAACCAATGTCTTTAGGATTTTGCGCTTTAGCAGCTCATTATGAAATGGCCAACCACAATATACATTTATTAAAACTCGTGCAAAGACCGATACTTCATGTTTAACCTGTTCGGCGGTCAGTTTGGTATTTGGGGTCTTAGATTTTGTGTTCCCGGCTTCAACTAAATCTTCCGTTTCGGAATCTCGCAATAAAAATTCTTCCATTTCACTGATGGTTGGTATTTTGGTCATACAGTCACCATAACTTATTTATTTTACTGAGTATTATTTTAACACGATTTTGGGATTTTTGCCAGTTGTATATGAATGATTTAATGGCGGTCAAAAACTGTACATAGAAAAATGGTTAAAAAATGTCGGAAATGTGAGTGGTGTAGCGGTTGTTTTGTTCTTTTTGTATTATGACCTGGGTCCCGTGGTCAAGCCACGGGATGACATAGAAAATAAAAACACCGCCCGAATGGGCGGTGGGGTTATCGTGTGTTTTTCCTAACCCTGTTAAGGTATTCTTGCATTTTGGTGGCACATTTATCAGGATATTCCTTGGCCAAAATATGATTTATTGTTGGACAATCATCATAATATATCGAGTGTGGAGCATAAGGATTTTGTGGGTGTTTTTGATAGCCCAGATAACAATGCAAGTTGCATCCGTTGCAACGGACAGGTGTCTGTAATGGGTTTTGTTCTTGGTAAATTTGCAAACTGGTCCCAAAATATTGTATAAGGTGATTGAATTGTGTTGGTGTAGTTGGTTTTATCTTGTTGGGGGTTGTGGACTTAAATAGAGCCCAAGGTTTATAGTGTTCAATCACAGTTTGGACAGCGTGGCGAAATACAGCATCTTGTTCAGGTGTAAAGTGTGCGACAGGCAATGTTTCAAATGGGTTTCGTAAATATACTGTGTTTTGTTGATAGGTAAAAAAATATCTGGGGTCCTGTCCAAAACGTGATCTAATCTCCCATCCAAAACTGATTGTTGTGTCTGGTGTAATGGAACCACGATAGTTGTATATCACTATTTTACGTGCAGTTCGATACAGTTCGTGTAAAAAGTAATCTGCATTGTTTTCACGCATGGCGGTGGGGGATAATTTTTCTATATCCTGGGCGGATATTCTTTGCCATGGCTGCATAATAGAAATGTTGTTGTTAGATGACATTTTATTTGTTTTTATTTTGATATGTAATTTTTTATATAAGTTTTATAGCACAAAATCGCAGATTTGCAAGTATTGTATCGGTTTTTGTTAAAGTGAATTTTGTATTTAATATGATTAACGCTTATGGGTGGTTTTTTATTCTTGTGTTTGTGATTTTCGTTCCTTATAGTTGGGATTGTTTTCAATAAAGGATTTTATTATGGCAAAAAAATCAGTTTCATCGATAAATGTTGCGTTTTGCTTTGATAATAATATGTGGATGTTGGCGGGGGTGGCGATTGCGTCGCTGTTGTACCAGGGGTGCGGTCAGGTAATTTATAATATTTACTGTGTTGTACCGAAAAATCTTGGCGCGGCAAAGCGACGTGAATTGACCGATATGGTTGCCGCAATGGACGAAAAAAGTTCGATTGTTTTCTTGGATGCAAATAATGACTTTGATGCATCGGTGACTAAGCAATATACAACCGGAATTTATTTCAGATTTATGTTGGCTAGGTTGCTGCCAGATGTTGATAAAATTATTTACTGTGATGCAGATGTGTCTTTTGGTGACAGTTTAAATGAAATGTTTGAAATTGATATGGGGGATAATGTTATCGCGGGGGTTCGTGATGCATCCCAGGGACGTAAATGGCCCAGTAATAAAAATGGCTATATCAATAGCGGGGTTTTGATTATTAATCTAGCACAGGTTCGCCAATTGGGGTTGTATGAAAAATGGATCGAGCTTTCAAAAAGTGACGAGTTTGCATATCCTGATCAAGATATTTTGAATAAAACCTGTGATGGAAGGATTTTGTATTTGCCGCTGAAATATAATTATATGTGTGGCGTGGATGGGCGCAGGTTAAGTGCGGTTGTACCGTGTGGGATTTATTCTGCGGATGAAGTGGACGAGGCAAAGCATAATCCTGTTATTGTTCATTATATTTTGCGTCAGCCTTGGTTGGGACGCGCGCATATGTTGGGGGACCAATGGTGGCGATATGCGGCAATGACACCATTTTACGAAGCGTTTCGGGCGCGTGTAAATCAAATGCCGGATATAGAAATAAAAAAGGTGCTGTTGTTTAATTTTATAAATCTAATGACAATAAAAACCAGACAGCATAATGTGAAATATTATTTGTTTGGAAAAATTCCGTTGCTTCGGGTCAAGACAGTAAATTAGTCCCGCCGCCAGTTGGCGGGATTTTATTTCTGGGCTTGAATGGTTGACTTTTTTTGCGATATTCAGAATAATACAACTGATTGAGCAAAAAAGGGGAAATGTTTATGCGTAAGATTTTATTGGCTTTGTTTGCATTGTTACCAGCACAAGTTATGGCGAATCCTGCGTGCCCGGTGTGTACTATTGCGGTTGGGGCAGGGTTGGATATAGCGCGTCGTTTGGGTGTGCCAGACAGTATTGTTGGGTTGTGGGCCGGGGCGTTGTTGACGTTGCTGGGGTATTGGATGCTGAAATGGATGGATAAGAAAAATTGGCATTTCCGTGGGCGTGATACGATTGTGGTTTTGGCGTCCGTCGCGATGATTGGGTTTGTATATCTGGGGACGGTAAAGTATAACCCGGTTGCGATTTGCGGTGGATTGGTTATGGATCCGGTTTTGTTTGGAACGATTTGTGGGGCGCTGATATTTATTGGTACGGCTAAATTGTATGAATGGATGAAGGCGAAAAATGGTGGGCACGCACACTTTCCATTCGAAAAGGTGGTGTTGCCAATTGTGGCGTTGGTATTGGCCAGCTGGGCGATGATGATTTGTTTTTAAGTGAAAGGGGTTTGATATGAAAAAAATAGAGTCTGTTCAGGAATTTGTCGAAGCGCTGGATGCGGCAAAAAAAGTAAATCCAAAAGATTTATCAAGTGACCAGGATTTGACCATTGGTATTATGAACCTGATTTCAATTGAAGAGCATTTGATGTTTTCAGGTGCGAAAACGGGCAAAACACAGTTCTATGACCTGATTAACGAAGTGCGTGAGATGCGCAAGAATGCTATGCTGAAAATTATTCCATCGTACGAGGGCGAGGTATGGTGTATTTCAAAACACCTGTTGGCGGCGTCTATGCGTGTGTTCGAAGTCGGAACCAAAGCGTTGGCCGCAGGGGATAAGGAAACGGCGTATTCTTTGTTTGACCAATCGTATGAACTGTATTGTATGTTCTGGGGGTTGAATATGGGAATGCTGACCGGGGAAAAAAAGGATGTAAAGTCCGCAAAAAAAGCTGCGCCGGTCAAAGCAGAATCAGCACCAGCTGTAAAGGAAGAAAAAGCACCCAAGGGTGGTATGAGCAAGTTAAAAAGTTGGGTTAGGAACGCTGTTAACTGCTGTATCGAGTAAAATTAAATATAATAATCAATCTGTGGTCGGTTCTGATAACTCGTGTACCCCGTGTACACTTCGTTATCCGAACCGTTCCACATCTTAATCATTCTATTTAATTTTGTAATAATCAATCTGTGGGCGGGGCGACATATTGTGTATTACGATGTCGAACCTATCCTGTATATATGCTTGTAATCTATATCAAAAAAATGTAAAATATAATAAAACAGGATTTTTATATGTTAAAGCGTATTTTTATTTCTTTGGTTGTTATTTTTGTGTCTGGCGTGGCCAATGCGGCGACATTTACGTCGTGTGGGGCGGGGTATGTGTTGGTTGAATCGCGTAAGAAGATTGATGGTATCCCAAGTGCCGAATGTCAAAAGCTGTGGTGTCGCGATTTGGAAACCGGTAAAACAATGGGCGAAGGTGATAAAGCAAACGGGGGATATAAAGCGACCAGTTTTTCGTCCGAATTATGTGATGCAGAAAATAACTGTGTAGAATGCTGGGGGGAACGCAAGTGGTGTGGGGGTGAAGTTGTTGGTGAATGGAATCCTAAATACGGTGCGTATACCCGTGGTGGCGATAACGCAACATATCAATCCTATCAAAAAGGTACCTGTTTCGCGTGGCGTTTGGAAAAACCAGATTGTGAAGATGGTATGGCCGCAATTCTGCAAAATGGCAAGTGGGTGTGCGTGAAAGAGTCAAATAAAGGCGAAGCCGCACGTGCGTCAACAATGCGCAGAACGGGTACCATTAAAAGAATAGGGCGTTAGTGCTTTTTTTATCCCAGATTTAATCTGGGATTTTTTTTTTGGACAAAAGTTTGTTTTTCGACTTTTTTTGTGATATAATGGGCGGGACAGAGAGAATGGCAACCGTAAAAAGGTATCCATAATGCCAAGTAAAAAGTTAGATTTTAAAACAGGACAATATGTTGTTTATCCAACCCAGGGGGTTGGTAAGTTGCTGCGTATCGAAGAGCAAACAATCGCAGGTCAGAAAATTAAAATGATGGTGATTGACTTTGAACGCAACCATATGACATTGCGTGTGCCACTGGAACGTGCGGAAATTTCAGGTTTGCGACCGCTGACAACCGCCAAGAAAATGGATGAAGCAATTGCATCGGCCAAAGGTAAAGCTGGGGCCAAGCGTATGATATGGGCGCGTCGTGCCGCACAGTACGAAGAAAATATTAATTCGGGTGATCCAATGAAACTGGCCGAGGTGGTTCGTGACCTGCAACGGCGCAGCGCGGCGGATACTATGACGTTTTCTGCGCGTCAATTATATTTGCGCGCGTTGGAACGTATGGCCCAGGAATTCGCCGTTTTGCATAAAATCGATTTAGATGCCGCGTCTGATAAAATTGAAGATATTTTGGGTGTCCCCAAGGAAATTGACCTGAACGCGGTTGAATCGGATGACGATGAAATCGAAGAAGATGATTCCTGAAGATAATATAAGCCCTGTTTAAGTGACGGGGTGTTTTTATGCTTGATTTTTTGTGTCTGGTACGTATAATTGGCGGGAAGTTTAGCCCTAATAGTCTAGTGGTAAAACACGTCCTTGGTAAGGACGAGTCGCAAGTCCGATTCTTGCTTAGGGCACCAGAAATTCCCCGTCGGGGGATTTTTTTTAGGTGATTGTATAAAATCACAATCGGTTGAATTTTTGTTTTTTGTGGGTTATAATATATATGCATTGGGGTGTTCCCAGTGTGGGGTGTAGAAACCTTTTCTAGAACGTCCAGATGACGAAAAAATCTCCAATCCAGGTGGTTGGAGGGCTGTGATATATATGAATAAACAGCACTATCTTTCTAGAATAGTTTCTAACCTCCGACCGCTTTTGTTTTTTTCAATTGCGGTTTTGTTTTGTAAAAACAAAAGGGGGTGCGTAATGTCGTCTGGGAAAAGGATAGAAGAAATCAGGCAAGAATTAAAAATACCCGTTTATATAATGTGCAATATGTTAAATATTGATTCTGAAATCGAATATGACCAAATAATAAAAGGTCATAAAAAATTAACAAATCGCCA
>JAZOTB010000014.1:0-19891 GCA_045657405.1 Candidatus Enterousia sp. | reverse complement strand
GACCCAACGCAAACCCGATATTTCATTGGCAAAACAGCAGTTGGATTGGGAACCCCGTGTGGATATTCGTACCGGGTTGTCCAAGACGATTGAGTATTTTGATAAAAAATTGTCCAAGCAACGTTAAAAAAATACAAGATTGTGGCGTCCCCAGCAGGACTCGAACCTGCATCTAATTCTTAGGAGGAATTTGTTCTATCCTGTTGAACTATGGGGACACGCAACAAATATTAAATTAATCAGAAAAAATATTCAACCATTTTGTTTTTTATGGCTGTTGACAAGATAAAAATATGTACTACTATTACAACAGTTGTAAAAACAGGATAAAAATGGCAAGAAAAACAAATTTATATCGTGCATATATTGTTGAAAACGATGAATTGAAAGATATTGAGGTCGATATATTTGATTTACCGTATGACAGATTTAGTTCTGAAAAACCTTTGATCATACGCGATGATGTTATGCTGGGGCGGTCCAAGGGGCGTGCTATGCCAAATATGAAAAGCGTAGTATTTACAAAAACCTTGAATTTTGGGGATTTTAGAATTAAGCCTGATACTGTGCTGCCGGACGAAGTGCCGACCTTAATTTGCGATCATGCAATTAATTCTATGGACGATTTGCCCAAAAAATTACCATCAAAATTACAGCAAATATCAATTCGTCATGCATTATTAAACAATATCAAAAAGGATAAAGATGGCGAATTGGCGTCGGCGCGTCGTTTCGTGCAATCGCACCCGCGTATCATCGTGGGGGATGGCGAAATAACGTTGCATGATTTGTTAAAAGATATTGAACGTGAAAATCTGGAAAAAAGAAAAGCTCAACCCGCAGAAGAAAAATCTAAAAAAAACATAGAGATGGCAAAAAAGACAGATGATTATTATTCTACGGATGAAATGATTGTTGCTTGTCGAGTTGCCTGCCCAGAATTAGGGGCGTTTTCTGATGAAGATTTGGCGCGTTATATAAAACAGGCACGCTCAGTCAAAGCTGGATTAAAGTTGAACCCGATGTCTTTGAAACGTGCCGATGGGACAACTTTGGTTTGTGTTCATCGTGATTATCTTGGGGTGGTTGTTGATTTTATCAGATTGCAAATTGCATCAGATGCGGCGCGCGCAAATAAAGAAAAAACAACAAAAGCCTCAACAAGTGCATCATTGCCTGTTGTTGAAAATATTCCGTTACATACAGAGCCGGTGTATCATCTGGATGGCAGAGCTTTTAAAACGTCCCGGATAAAAAAGTATATCCCAAAACGACAATGGAACATCATTCGCAGCGCCTGCGGCAGTGACAAGAAACAATTATTGGAAATTCTGCGAGAAATAGATGTTATTAATGTAAATCCTGCTGATACCACAGGCAGCAAGGTTTACTATATCCAAGACGGGCAAATCAAGGTGGCACGCACATTAGAGTTCAAAAGTGCACGATGCCTGGCCCAAGGTTTCAGAACCTTGAACAGCAGACAGCGTATTGTTTGGGCTGTGTCAGGAAATATGTTTGTTTGTATTGAATTCTTTCCAGAACATGAACATACCTTGCATAAGTACAAGATGGTTATACGCAATATAGATTTTGAAGCAAAAAAAATCAGTTTGTCGGAATGTTATGATGTTGCAGATTTGATACGCGAATTATCATCCAGACATGATGCAGAAATTGTGCCAGAAGCACCAAAAAAGCTAGACGTAGATGTGGATGTGTCTGATATTTCCAATACATCAGAATTGAAAATGGGGGTAGAGCACCAGGCTGCTGTGCCAGAAACTTATGCCTTGCAAACCGTCACACCGCAACAGAAATCCGAGACTGGTAATGGGACTCAAAAAACTGTGACAAATATTGAAATGTCATCAGATATTATATGGGCTGAATTGTGTTCAATGAATGCGCAGTTAACCCAACAGATAAATATGGTTGATAATTATCGTCAGATCGTAATAAACAAAATGCAGGTTGAAACAAATACAGATAAACTTCTGATTCTGACAGAAGAGATGATGCGCATCCTGCGCCGAAAGAAAGAATTGGAAGAAATGACATCAAAGTTACATGAAATGAACCAGATTTTGAAAGGGTGGCAGACTTGTTTAAATCGGCAAAAATAAAAAGATTTTTCCTACTTGTTTAGTTTATAGTTGGTTTTTTTTGTTGCTGTTTGACATTCCCGAATACATCATATAAAATACGTCAGACAAAATATAAAAAGGGAAAAGATATGGCAACAGTAACAAGAAGTGATTTTGCAAACAGATTGCGTGAACGTTTTGGCTTGACGACGGCGGACGCATATAAAATGGTCGATGTTGTTTTTGATGAAATTCGTGATGCCTTGATTAACGGGGAAGAGGTTAAATTTGCCGGTCTGGGCAGCTTCAAGATTCTGGAAAAAAACGCCCGTATGGGCCGTAACCCCAAAACCGGGGAAAGTGCGATTATTTCTGCGCGTCGTGTTGCAACATTCCGTCCCAGCAACGAATTCCGCGAACGTGTCGCAACAGGTAAATAAGAAATCCCCCATTTGGGGGATTTTTTTAACCGATAATTTTTTGCCACAATGTTTTCTTTTTGGGCTGCTTTTTACGACGGCGACGTTGTGCATTGACGGTCGTCTTTTTTGCATCAACATGCTGCGCATTTTTCTTTTTTGCATCTGTCGAAGGTGCGAATGCCCCCAACAAATCTTCGGTCTTGTTTTGTTCAGGGGCAACGCGCTGAATTGAATACTGATCAATATTCATCAGGCTATCATCACCCACGATAACAATTTCTGTTTCGAATTCGGCTTCCATCTTGGCCAATTCGGTACGTTTATGATTTAACAGGTAAATCGCTACATCGGTTGGCACAGTCATAATAATTTTCTGCGCCGCCTTGGCTAACAATTTTTCCTGCAGGTGACGGAACAGAATAATTGCCGCCGTCTGAATCGAAGGTACAACACCGGCACCCATACAGTGTGGACATGCCACATATGATGATTCCATAAAGCTGCTGCGCAGACGTTGACGTGACAGCATCAGTACACCAAAATTATTAATCTTGGCGACCTGGGTGCGTGCACGGTCACGCTTCATAACTTCGCGCATTTTCAATTCTAACTTGCGATTATTCTTTTCTTCTTCCATATCGATAAAGTCAACCGCAACGATACCTGCCAAGTCACGCAAACGCAGTTGCAGGGCAATTTCTTCTGCTGCCTCTAGATTTGTGTTCAGCGCGGTTTGTTCAATGTCTTTTTCCTTAATTGCGCGTGAAGAATTAACGTCAATGGTCACCATTGCTTCGGTTTGGTTAATAACCAACGATCCGCCAGACGGCAACTGAACATATGGGCCATGTAATCCTTCCAATTGTTTTTCAACAGCTGCTTTGACCATCAAAGGAACTGCTACATCCTTGTATTGCACCAATTGTTTGCGTGGTGCACGTCCGTACATCTGTTGAAAATATTGTTTGGCGGCATCAAAAGCTTCCTCGCCCTGGATAACCAGAACGTCTTCTTTGTCGCTTAAGAAATCGCGAACAACACGACGTAACAGGGAATCTTCTGTATGAATTGTGACTGGGGCGACCGAAGCCAACGTGGTTTTGCGAATTTCGTTCCACAGGTTGACCAAATAATCATAATCTGCCGCGATATCGGCCGGTGTTGCACCCATGGCCGCAGTACGTAAAACAACGGTCATTCCCTTTGGAATTTTCAGACCATGCAACACTTCGCGCAGACGTGCGCGTTCCGCTTTGTCAGAAATTTTTTTGGAAATACCATAGCTGTTACGCTTGCGTGAATTTGGCATCAGAACGGCAAAACGGCCCGCCAATGACAGGTATGTCGTCATAGACGCGCCCTTTTGTCCGCGTTCTTCTTTGACACCCTGGATTAACAGAATCTGTTTTGGTTTAATAACATCCTGGATTTTAAATTCACGTGCACGTTTGGTGAATTCGTGGTTGTCTTCACCCGCGCTGTGATCATCGTATTCTGCGACTTCGTCTTCTTCATCATTTGGGTCGTCGTCATCATCAACGATGTTGGCATGTGCCAGTTCCAATAATTTCTTTTTCTGTTCAGGCGTTACCTGATAATAATCCGGGTGAATTTCTGAAAAAGGCAAGAACCCATTTTTTCCCGTACCATAGTCAACAAACGCCGCCTGTAATGACGGTTCCACGCGAATAACCTTGGCCAGATAGATGTTACCTTTAATCTGAGGCTTTGTTGTGGTTTCAACGTCAAAGTCGGAAACGCGATTTGTTGCAGTATCAACAACTACTACACGCGTTTCTTCCGGGTGGACTGCATCCACGTATATTTTTTTTGACATTTAATAATCCTTTTGTTTTGGCGGTGTATGCAATGGCAACAACCCGTTCCCGTGGGGCGTCCATGCCCATGCCAAGGAATTGCGCCACGATAACCATCAGCGCCATGCGAATTGTTAAAAATAGTGACAATACAAACACTTAATATTACCCCATTTTCATACACAGGGGTTATTCTAACATGCCAACATATCACTTGGCAAGGTATTTATTTTCTGTTTTTTATCTCAGATTTTATTTGATTGATTTTTGCTGGGATTTTCTCTTTTGCCTCGGCAAGCCATCTTTTCATGCGCGACCGTAACCATCTTTCGTATATAAAGAACAAGCTGCCCACACCAATCAACGGCAAAACATAGTAGATTATACGATATGCCAACAGGGCGCCAAATATACTTGCCTTGTCTACGCCGTCGGGCAACGCCAACAAGAACACGCTTTCAAATACGCCGATTCCGCCTGGTACTTGACTGAAAACACCGGTTGTTTGGGCAACTGCAAACAGTCCCATGAACACCACGAACGGTATTTCTACAAACGGTATCATGCAGAAATATAACACTAAACCAGCCAAAATGCTGTCTGTAATCCCCAGTATTGTTTGTGCCGTTGCCATTTTTGTTGATGGTATTTGAAATTTTATCTGCCCAATTTTTATGCTTTTTTTATGAAAGATAATTGTTGTTGCAAAATATGCCAACAGGGTCGTAATACAGAATATAAACAGGGCGTTTATTCCCATACTGGCCCCCACTGAATTTTGGAATAATTCACGTGGTATCAGGAAAAAGCTGATAACCACAATCGCCGACGCCCCCAGGAAATAAGTAAAACCAGATATGGTAAGCATTTTTAAAATATCGCCACCACGAATGCGCCAACGTGTGTACAGTCTGTAACGAATTGCGCCCCCACTGACCACGGCGTGGCCGGCATTATTGCTGATTGCGAACCCCAGCATTCCCGCCAACATCCATTTCCACCATGTAACCTTGCCGCCGACATAGTTTAGTGCCAAATAATCATACAATGACAATGCCAAATACCCTGCAAAGCATGCAAAACAGGCCATAACCAGATTAACAAATGGAATATCCAATATGGAATGTGCTATATCCGATAAACTATAGTCGCGCAACTGCCACCACAGCATTCCAGCCGCCAATATAAAAAAGAAGATACCTGAATAACTAATAACTTTTTTAACCAGGCGCTTTGCCTTAACTGACATAAAAATCCTTTTACCTGTGCCAGATAGTAACAACATTTGCAGAAAAAAGCAACCAACAAAAAACCCGGCTTTCGCCGGGATTGATTAATCCAGATTTTTCAATAAAATATCTTTCATTTCATTTGGCAGCATGCCAGTGGTCGAATAACCGCAATCCACATGATGAATTTCACCTGTGACGCCGGCGGACAGGTCGCTGAACAGATACAGTGCAGCCCCCGACACATCGTCCAATGTCATATTGCGTCGCAACGGTGTTGTTTCAGCGTTCAGACGCAACATGGCCTTAAAGCCCCCAACCCCGCTGGATGCCAATGTCATAATTGGGCCGGCGCTGATTGCATTAACGCGAATATTATCACGTCCCAAATCCGATGCCAGGTATCGTACACTGCTGTCCAGGGCAGATTTTGCCACCCCCATCACATTATAGTTTGGTACAGACTTTTCGCCCCCATAGTAGGTCAGCGTTACGATACTGCCGCCATCTGTCATTAATTTTGAAGCACGACGAGTCAAATCAACCAACGAATAAACAGAAATATCCATTGTGTTTTTAAAGTTTTCACGTGTTGTATCCGCATAGCGACCAGTTAATTCGTTTTTATCCGAAAAGGCAATCGCGTGCAACATGCCATCAATATGTCCCCATTCAGCTTCTATTTTGTTAAATAAATCATCCAACTGTTCGTCATTTTGCACATTACATTCTTGAACAAATTTTGCACCAATTGATTCTGCCAACGGGCGCACACGTTTTTCCAGTGCCGGCATAGCATACGGCATTGCGACCTCGGCGCCTTCTTGGACCACGCGCTTTGCGATTGCCCACGCCATTGACCAATCATTTGCAACGCCGGTAATTAAAATCTTCTTTCCTTTTAATAACATTTTAAAATCCCTTGTTTTGTTATTTATATTGGGCATACAAAATATATCATTGAATTTTTATTACCGCAACAGGTAAATAAATTAACCGCCGCACGTAAAACAGGCCCGCCCGCCACGACGTCGGGCTTCACTTTCTTCTATTTTTATACAGTTTTTACAGCTAAAATGTTGGCAATTTTGGTTGTGCCAAATATGTGATTTGACGTTGTATGAAACAATACGGGCATCTGCCCCCGTTGCAATACCCAATGTACAAAATACGCCCAATAATATTAACAGTCGTTTCAAATTAAACCCCCTTGGTTTTTTATTATCTTTTATTAACGTTGCGCGGTACGGCACAGAACGCGTTGTGTTTCGGGTTAATTGTTACATCAAAGCCATTTTGCTGAAACGTGTTAATCCACCATTGGTTTGGTTTGATTAATCTTGGTTCGTCATGCAGCAGTTTTTCGCCCATTTGTTTGGCGGCAACAACATCTTCGGTTGTGTTATGAATTGCGATCAACATACCGACGTTTCTAAATTTGCTTAATGCCATGGGCAGTGTAATTTCGTTCATATATGTCAATGTTCCGTTACAGTACGCCAAATCCGCCTGTATGGGTGCGCTGCTTAGTATTGATTTAATCTGAATTTGACCGGTTTGGAAATATTTTTCATATTTGCTCATTGTTGGGAAACCAGTTGGGTACCTTTTGATGTCGATACCAGATGCGTGCATTCCCAATTCTTCTGCCTGACGTATTAATTCACCGACGGCTGCGCCACAATCAAAAAAACTGTTTGGATTTTTCCCGTAATAAGACCTGTAAATTTCAGCCAGATTGCAAACGGGGATGGAAAACATATACCACGAACTGCCATCCACATCCCGAAAAGGATAGTGTAATAATGGATATTTTTTATCGTAATAACACCATGACATACCGTTATGATAGCATCTGGTTATAGATATGCAAATAAAAAGCCTAGTTATACATGTGCGATAATTATCTGGTTGATTTATATTGTGATTGAATCATATCTCGCACGTTATCAATTATATGGTTTAATTCTGTCTGATTGCCTATATTGGTTATAACCATTGCGTCCCCAATCAGATTTTCAGACGGGCGCCAATCTGGGATTTCACGACCGTATCCTGTGCCACCTTGAAACCAAAACGTTTTACGGATGTAGCGTGGATTTCTTTCCCATTCTGAAAAGACCAGCCTGCGTAACATAGAAGGGTGTGCCAGGCAAAATAATAATTTTTCTGGGTAAATAATGTCAGTTGTATCTTTTATTTTAATATATGTTTCGTATACGTAAAGGTCTTCTTCGAACCTCATGTTGTATTTATTTGTTGGAAAGGCGACGATAATTTCTGTTTGTATATTTGCCATTTCCATGGCTTCGATTAATTGAAACAGTATATATCCGCGCCTTAGTATTTCATTGGCGGTGATTTCTTTGTTGACGACACCGTTAATAAATATTTTTTGAACCCTAGCGGGCAAATTATGCATTTTTGAAATCTGCATACATCGCATACAATCGGGCATACCCGATAAATATCGTCCGATGTTTACTGCGCCCCCCGCGACATCGTAACGGGATTGAAAATCATAGGTTTGTTTTATCGTCTGCAGCTGTGGCAAATCAACCAAAGGCATGTCTTTCAGTTTTTTTAACCCATCGTGCCACCCGTACCGTGCCAGATTCATGGCCTCTTCAAAAGATTTTGTTAATGTGCGTTTGTAGCGTTTATGATCTTTATCTTGTGACGCCCGTCGCCATTCCTTGCCGGTCCAGTCTGCATAGTTCAAGAATTGTTCCCAGTCAAAAAATTTTTGTATTCTGGGGAATTTGTATTTATCTGTTTCCACAACGCGTGGCGAATTATCGGTTCGACTTTTTTTTATTTGTTCTGAACCCGCGCCGGCTTTGTTATTACTGGTGCCGCCGTTGCCCAAACCATGACCTGTACTGGGAATATAAAAATCCCGTGCATGTCCCAACGACCCAAGATGATTTGATATCCACTTCATTAATATTGTCTGATGTTAGCGCGAATTTTTTCTATATCTGCCATGGGCAGGCCTTTAAAAACGACCATTTGTTCCACGGCCTTGCGCTGGATACCGGCGTTTAACAGTTTTTCACCATGTAACACTGCGCGTGTTCCAACAACTAATTTCATGTCCAGATTATTTACAGCCCTGCGCACACCATGTACCCAGTGCAACCATTCTTTATTCATGCATAATCTTTCTTCCAATTGCATGTCGTAATCTGTATAGACCATTACAAATCTGTCCAACGTTGCAGCATCCAATGGATTGCGTCCAATATATTTTATGTTTGCCCCCGTACCATATGTGTTTCCGCTGGCAGCCAGGATGAAATTTGGGTGTTTGTCAACAATTTTATCTGGAAAGGCGTATTTATCTTGGCTCATGGCGTTATTTATTACAGTCAGAACATTTGGATTCCCGGCATCAATTTCTTCAAAACTGAATAAGCCGCCATGCTCATAAGCCTGACGGAATATCGATGAAACATATTTCCCATTTGCATCATTGTATCCGATTATATTGTAATCACTGGTCAGGGAATTAACAGACATTGGATAAAATGGCAGGTTCATTGATTTTGCAATTTGTGATAATATGGTACTTTTGCCACTTCCGGCGGGGCCAACCAAGAATGGGGAACAACCCGCTGCCACAACACGGTATGTGGTCTCAAAAGATGCGTGTTGATTGCCAAAATCAATATTGTCGGGCAGATTTAAACTTTTTCTTACTTGTGCATCTTGTATTTGCCCCAGGCGATATCTGGACAGGTTGACTTCGTCTTCCAGGGTGGACAACTGGCCTTCGATAAAGCGTTTTTTGTTTTGCCAATCGTTTAAATATTCCAACAATGAATCCAATCTACCGCATTTATGCAGCTTGTATATCTCCATCAGTTTATCAAAAAAACTCATATTTGCGCCCCTAATCATATTATTCTCTAGCATAACACCAAAAATGTTATTGTCAACTATTGTTTTGTGGATTTATGCGAGAAATATGCTATAATTCTGCAGAAAAGGGGCTTGCTATGCAACAAAGACAATTAAAAAAGTTAAGTCTTCTAACAGGGGCTGGTTTTAATTTTGTTCCTGCGGATAAAAATCGGTTTGGCGTAAAATATTACGAACATAAGTGCGCAAACGATGCAGAATATCACAAAATTGCGGGCGATTTGAACCAGTATGACAATGTCTTTTATTCATGTTTAGAGTATTCCGATGGCACATGTTCAATTGTTATATTTCAAAATCAGCTGGATAAAAAACGTTTCGAAAATATTTCTTGGGGACGGATTGATGATTTAGGGCAGACGAAACCAATCGGTAAAATTCATGGTAATGATGTTTTTCTTGATTTAATTAGCTCCCGTGCTGGACAACCTGCAACTCTTGTAAGCCACAGCCAACGTGTGGTTGCAGTTGTGGTTATTAATGGTCGTCGTCTGCCTTTTTATGTGTCGTCTGGACTTTCCGGCAAAGAAGAAAAATATGGCATCGCATCTGGTAAATGGTATCCGCTTCAGGGAATATCTGAAGCTGGTTGGCTTAACAAAATGCCCGAGATGCTTGAAAATCCATATCCAGAATTGGATCAGATTTGTGAAATGTTGGAACAGAAATTCCCCGCTAAAACATTTATGCAGCGTGCATTGAATGGGGATATCCCCGTGGCAGATAATGCGGCGTTATTGGAATCAGCTAATAATGATTTTATAGAAGGCACTCCGTATAATGAACTTAATCCATACAAATACTACAGAAATCATATAATCTATCTGCCGGCAATAATTGATGCATGGCGTTCCAAACCAAAAGAATTTCTGGAAATTACAAATGGTACATTGCAGATTCATGAACTTGACACGTTGGAAAAAATTCGCAAAAGCGATTTAATGGCCAATTCAGTGCTGAATGGCGGTGTTGTTTGGTTTAAGCCCGTGCCCAATCAACTGGAAAACCCAACTGGCGCAGAAACAATCCAGGGTGTTCAAAAACAATTGGAGCAACATGGTATAGTCGCAAACTATTTTACTGACGATGATAATGTTGGGGTTGGTGTTCCTGTTGATACGCTGGATAATTATTTTTATAATAAACAGGTACAAAAAGATTTTGCAACGGCAACCAAAAAAGTTGACGTGCTATCACGTAAACAAGATAAAAATAAGTCCTTTTTGCACAGTGTATTAGATAAAGCCAAAAGCGTGCTTAAATCTTAATGCCGGAAACATCAAACAGTGAACTGTGCAGATTGATTATTCAAAACGCAGTTACGATAAACGATGACAAGGTAAACGACCCAAATCAAATATTCCAAACAGATAAAACTTTGTTTGTGCGCGTCGGTCGCAAGACGTTCTTTAAAGTCCTTGCTAAATAGGTACATTTACTCGAGCTAATAAAAAGGTTAGATTTCTAACCTTTTTATTATGCAGTTCGGTAAGATCTAAAAAACGACCCGTTTTATAACCGGTATTATCGAACTCTGAAAAAACTTGGAAATCCAAAGAAAAACCGCCCTTTTTATGGGCGGTGTAAAATGTGGCTTGGCGCGGCTTGTTCATATCGGCACAAAAATCCAGGTTGATTTAATGGGTTTGTATATTAAAATATGAGGAAAAGGATGGCTTATGTCAGATATTATCAAATCGCAGGGTTGGAATTGGAATATTGTTTCTGGTGGCTTTGCAGACGTATGGAAAAAACCTGCTTCAGAATCGTTTTATTTAATGGCACGCTGGAAGCAACAAAGTAAAAAAAATTTCTTAGATTTGGGTTGTGGACTTGGGCGGCACA
Source organism: Candidatus Enterousia sp. (assembly GCA_045657405.1). GTDB lineage: Bacteria > Pseudomonadota > Alphaproteobacteria > Rs-D84 > Rs-D84 > Enterousia. The sequence continues at coordinate 8,567 of JAZOTB010000014.1, read as the reverse complement.
CTATTTTATTTGCCTCTAATGATTTTAATGTATCGGCATTTGATATTAGCGATAAAGCCATAGAACATACTGCTAAATGGGCACAAGAAATGGGGCTGAATATCGATATTAAACAAGGCGATATGTTAAACGTTCCTTTTGCGGACGAAAGTATGGATTGTATTTTATGTTTTAATGTCATTTCTCACACAGATACAAATGGTGTATATAAAATAACAGAAGAGTTAAAGCGTATTTTGAAATCTGGTGGTGAATGTTATTTGACTTTGGGCTCAAAAGAAACGTGGGGCTACAAACAAAATTGGCCTGTTGTTGATGAAAATACCAAATTACGTGACGAGCCGGGACCCGAATATATGGTTCCTCACTTTTATGCTGATTATGGTTTGTTGTTAAAATTATTCCAAGACTTTGAAATTCTTGATGTGAAACATATCGGGACCTATTGCCGGAAAGACAATCAAACATACGAAAGTTATCATTGGCATATACTTATCAAAAAGAAATAGGCCAGATGTCCCGAAAAACGATGCAGGTGCGGTTCAAGATATGCTGGACCAGGACAGAGTTTTTGATTAGGCAAACAGGTAAAGCGGACTCGAACTAAGAAAAAGGTTAGTTTTCTAACCTTTTTTATTATGCAGTTCGGTAAAGACCGAAAAATAGCCCGTTTTATAACCTGTATTACCGAACCGTAAAAAAACTTAGAAATCCAAAGAAAAACCGCCCTTTGACAGGACGGTGTAAAATGTGGCTTGGCGCGGCTTGTTCATACTGGCACGAAAATCCAACAGAATTTACAACCATTACTAGACTTTGTGAAAATTTTCTAAAAGATTACACGAATGCACCATATGGCGTACACAATAGGATTGCGAATTAAAAACATTCATGGCACAATTCAATAAAGACAAGGAGTGTCAAATGCCAAAAGTAAAAAAGATATTTACCGAGTATGGACTGGATTTTGATAACAATAAATATGGTTTTGGACGCAGTGTTGAAATTGAATATACGGACGGAACCGAAATGCGAACGCACGAACCTGTCAGAATCAAAAAAGTACATGCACGCTATTTTCGTATCTGGATTGGCAAGATAGTGTTTGTGATAGACTCGGACAAGCCACACTTTTCTACCCGTAAAAAGAAACGCTGGAATTTCAAAATAGTATATGGACGAAGCGGAGTATAATGTAAATCATATGCCTAAATTAGAAGTTTGATAATTCTATATGAAAGTAACTGCTGCGATTTTTAGAAATGGGGATAAAGTTCTGCTGATGCGTCGTGCGGCGGACCAACCTTTGGCGGGCGAATGGGAATACCCAGGTGGCAAATTTGAAGATGGCGAAGACGGTCCAACATGCCTGCGCAGGGAACTGTTTGAAGAATTGGGAATAGACACAGAAATTGGCGACCTGATTACAATTGCAAAACACACAACAGATTCAGGCAAGGTTATTGAACTTCATACATACGAAATCAAATCCTACACCGGCGAAATTCAACTGCGCGTCCACGACGATATGCATTGGGTGCCAGTATCGGAATTGATCGCTCATCCACAATTGCCAGCTGATAAAAAGGTATCCGAGGTATTGATAAAACAAAAGGTTGAATTACAAAAAGAATATCCATTGCCACATCCGTTGAAGAATGATGACGTAGACACCTTAATGAAAAAATTAAGGATGATGGTTCGGACCATGGAACAATTCAAACCACAAGCAACAAGAGATAAGGGTTTAATGGCTATCCATAGTTTGACTGCCGCGATTATATCATTGGCAGCAGAAGTTTATGATGCGATGCAGAATAACAGGGTGTTTGTTGCTTGTTCAATTACGTGTCAAATACTTGAGCTTTATATTCAGTTGTTGTGGCTTGACAAACATTTTGATACAAACGGGAATGACTATATCGATTTTGGGTACGTAGAACAAATAGAAATGTTGCGTGTTCATCCAGAACGTAAGGATAAAGTCCTTGAGATACTAAAACAAAATAATTGTGAAAGATTTTTGTTGAAAAATCTTAAAAACGCGAATCCTCTAGATAGAAAAAATTATAGGCAACATTGGTATCCAGGAAATATAAAAACAATTTCTAATGATTGTTTTGTTGATATTTATGAACAGATAAAAAATGTCCCACAACTTTTGGATTATTATGGTGGTATAGATATAAATTATGAAAATTATCAACTATTTTGTGGGTTTAAACATTTTTCTCCATATATGGTTCGGAAATGTTTTGCAACTATGAGTTCTTTTGCAGAGGATACACCGGAAGATACAAAATGGATTGCCTTAGTTACGGTTGTCCAAAATTTAATTGTTATTTGTGAAATATTGGAACGTCATGGCGATCATATTTTACATGTTAAGCCTGTTGCAACAGAGGGCTTAACTCCAGCATCTGCAAATGCATAATAACAATTTATGAGGAGATAAAATATGAGTATGGCAAGCAATTCATTGGTTTCGTTAATATCTGATGCGGTCTCTTTAATTGGTGTACCAACAGAAACGGCCAAATGTTTTTTGTTAAATAGGCAAAAAGAATTACAAAACATAATAGAAAGTGAGATAAGAGAGGGTGATTTCTCAAATGTGCATACGGACGACTTAATTTCTATTATTATAAGATTGATGAATGATGTTAATGAGGGGGTTGGAAAGAACAATATTAGGTTAATAGCGCGAGTTATAGTAGGACTTAATGAAAAAAAAGAATTAACTGCATCAAATTTTCATAATTTTAACACGATACTAGCAAATTTATCGTATGAAGAAATAATGTTTTTGGCAGAAGTAATAAAGGAATACAAAACAGGGTTACCAAAGGAAATTTATAATAAGCCAGACAACCCAAAAGAAGTAGCTGTTTTAAGTAAAATTGTGAGCAAAAATAAAAATGGTCATATATTGTTATCATTGTTAAAAACGGGCTTTTTTGAACCGTTTTTTATGCCGACAGCCAGAATTCAATATAAAATCAGTCCATTATTTTTAGAATTTATGGATTTAATCAAAAATTGGGAAGATATAGCGGAATGGGGGAGAGACTAGTATATATTAACTTTTTGCTATTTATTCTTGCAAAATTATAAGTATTTTATTAGTGTATATTGGAAAGGATTGGTCATCATGTATATATCTAAATTAGACGAATTGATTCAAAATATCAGTACAAATATTGTTGATTTTTCTGCAGAACGAAAGAGAAGCTCTCCTCCAACGCAAGTTTCGTCAGAGTTCTTGACTAATAAAGAACAAGGAGATTGGGCAGAGAAAACCTTGTTAAAGGGTATAAATGATAATTCAAAGCAGTATGTGGCAGTAAAATATGGACGGGGCGACAATATCATAGCCGGTGAGGACGGGTTTAAAGAATTTTATGAAGACTATCAAAATGAATTGGATTCTGTAGGAAAAAGACCAGATATTTTAATTTTTGATAAAAAGGATTTTCCTTATGATGATTTAGATATAAGTTCTTGGCCAATTGAAAAGTGTGATAAAATTGTGCCATTAGCAAAATGTGGCATAGAAGTCCGTAGTAGTGCGTTTCTCATAGATAAATACGAAGCATATATGCAGGAAAAACAGCATAATTTGATATCGCAAGCTTTATCAATAAAAGAGGAAATAATTTCTAATTTTTCGGATTTATTACAAGCAAAAAACAAAGAGTTATATGATGTAATCAATATGATGAATCTTTCGAATATTCATGTGTTGTCTTTTAGTAGAGCGCCATCTTGGAAAACAACACCGGAGTTAGAACGTTTATCGAATTTAATAAAGCAATTAAAATCGTGTATAACGGAAATTTCTGGAAGAACTTTTCTAAGTATAACACCAAAAGTTGAAGATTTGAAAGTTGTATATACTTGGTGCAAACGTTACAATGTGCCACATTATTATGTTCAAGTTTTTTTTGATAAGGCGTATGGAATATCTTTTGAACGCATATTAACACTTTTAGCAAGCCCGGAATTAGAGGGTAAAGAGTTTTTCGTTGAAAGTGACGTGAAAAATCAAAATAAAACAACAATAAAAATTCATGCAACTAATGAAAAATTGATCTTAAACAAGATCAGCTTACCAAAACACAGAAGTAAGATGAAAGAATTGGGAAGAGGCAGGTTATTATTTTATGTGGAGTTTGAGCATAGTGCTTCCACTATCAATGTTGAAGATTGTTCTGAATTATTTAATATAATGTTATGAATAAAAAATTATACGGACAATTTTTTACTAGCGACGTCATATCCAATTTTATGTCAGAATTGGTCTGTGCGCATTCACCGAAGAGTATTTTAGAACCCGCTGTAGGATCTGGAAATTTGTTGAAGTTTTTAGATAAATATACAAACTATGATACCTTGTGGGCTTTCGATATAGATCCTTGCATCCTACAAACAATACCGAGCGATATTAAAAAACGTGCGGAAATATTCTGTCAAGATTATTTAACCACAGATATTCGAAATTGTTTTGACGCGATAATTGCAAATCCTCCGTATCATAAATTTCAACAAATAAAAAACAGACAAACATTATTAGATTTATACAATAAAAAGTATGGCGTCGTTCTTAATGGTTCAACAAATTTATACGTTTATTTTTTAATTAAAAGCTTAAACGAATTAAATGTGAATGGTAGATGTTGTTACATAATACCGTATGAATTTCTGAATACCGCATACGGTGAAAGGGTCAAAGAATATTTATTACAAACAAAGAAACTTGTCTCTATCATAAAGTTTTCTACAGATCTTCGATTGTTTGATGATGCTATTACCACGTCTTGTATTGTGTTATTAGAAAACGCGCCGCACAATTACGTGGATTTTATCAACGTATCAAATATGGAAGAAATAAAAACAAAAGATTTTTCTCAAATATGCCGAATGTCGTATGATAAATTAAACCCTAAAGAAAAGTGGTTAAGATATTTTTGCGCAACTAATGAATGTGAACCCGTAAATACTAAATTAGTACCTTTCACAGAATATGCCAAAGTAAAACGGGGAATAGCAAGTGGATGTAACTCGTTTTTTTGTTTAAATAGAGACAAAATTAAAACATATGGCCTTTCAAAAAGCGTTTGTATGCCGTGTCTAACAAAGGCCCCCGATATTGATCATGTAATTATGACAGAACAGTATTTTAATGCGCTGTATGAGCAAAATAAATATACTCACTTATTTGATGGTAAGCAGGCTTGCTCTAATAATGACTTTGAGTATATAAAAAGTGGGGAAGCACAAAATGTAGATAAATTATTTTTAACAAGTCATCGTAATCCTTGGTTCTCTATAGAAAATAAAGATGCGGCACCGATTTTGATTTCTGTTTTTAGTAGAAATCGGATTAAAGTTATTCGGAATGAGTATGGAATCAAAAATTTGACCACTTTTCATGGTATTTTCCCTATAAAACAAACCGCAAAAGATGATATAGATATCTTGTTTTGTTATTTGTTGACACCTGTGGCCCAAAAGATATTGTTTTTAAATAAACGTGAGTATGGATCAGGATTGAATAAATTTGAACCAAATGATTTCAATAATGCGAAGATTTTAAATTTAGAGTTAATTTCTAAAGGTGATAAAGAACAAATTTTACATATTTATAACGAATTATTAACAAGCAATGTCGATGAACAGGAATGTATTACGGCATTGGATAAAGTTTTTGCTGCATACTTATGATATTAGTTCTATATCAAAAATGTTTTGCGTATCAAATTTTTATAGCGCGGTATAACAGATATAAATATGACATACGGAGTAGCATTCTGTATGGCATTTAAAAAATAGTGCGCTGGAATCCGCAGATTTCTGCCGTATATAAAAATGTATAAACAAAAAATCGGTTTTTGTATCCCACAATGTATCCCAAAAATGCAAAAAATTGATCCGGTATAAACAAAATCGTATAAAAATCCGTATGTCAGCAAAAAAATAAAACAAAAGCAATCTGTTTTTAATAATTAGTAGAGGAACGTTAGTGTTTTTTGTCAATTTTTGCTTGAAAAAAAACTGGTTTTATGATATAATAAGGAACAATCAAGATATTTCTAGGGGTGCCGTTTGGAATAAACATGGCGGATGTTATTTTTGAGTTAAAACGTGATATTCAAGCAGATTTTGCATCTGTGCGCTCGTTGATGATATTTAATAACGAGCTTAAACAGCTTTATTTTTGTAGATGTGTTATAAAGCCTAAGTTTACATGGATAGATGGCTCTATGTTTTCTATGTTGAGTGCGATCTTACGGCAACGGATTGAAGAAAACGGTCTTAGAATAGTATTTGATTTTTCTGAAAGCAAATCGTCCATAAAGGAGCTCTTTTTTAGGAACGGCTTCTTTGAAGAGAAAGAAATAGTCGATAAAAACAACACGTTGGTTCCGGTTAAGGCTTTTGATAGAACTCAAATAGAGAGTTTTATTCAGTATGCATTAGAGAATTTTGATGATAATAAGTTTCCATTTCCAAAGACATTCGCCCATTCGATGATTGTTTGTCTGGCAGAAATATTTTCAAACTGTGAAATACACTCTCAAACAAGAAGAGTTTTTACAGCAGGACAATTTTTTCCAAATAAATCTGATAGAGGAGAATTTGCTTTTTGTTTGACGGATTTGGGTGTAGGAATAGTAAATCTGGTAAAAAAAGAAGTAAATAATCACTTTTCTTCCGAAGATGCGATTCGATGGGCTTTTACGAAGAGTAATACCACCAGAAACGATCGTCCTGGAGGGTTGGGATTGGATAGTCTGAGAGAAAATACTGCAAAACACGGTGGGCGGCTACTTGTTGTATCAAATGATATTGTTTATGATGCTTTAAAAGATAAATGCGATAAATTACCATTTGCTTTTGATGGAACATCGGTTATACTAACTCTAGTTTGCTAAGGATAACATATGCAAGTTTATATAAAAGATATTATTGAGTCCAACTTCGCCATATCTATGGATAAGGCTGATGTGGTTTATCGTTTGTTAGACACAGCGGTAAATAATAATGAGCACATCGAGGTCTCATTTGCTGGGATAGAAATTTTAATAACTGCCTTTTTAAATAATGCTGTAGGATTGTTGTATGAAAAATATTCGGCAGATCAAATAGAACAATGTTTAACTTTTGTAGATTTAAGCGAACAATTTGAGCTGACTTTGTCTGCTGTAAAAGAAAATGCAATATCAAAGTATAAGAAATAGAAATGCACTTTACCTGGCCCAGCTTGCCCGAAGATTGTAATAAATTCGTCTTTGATACCAATGTTTTAATATATATGCACGGGTTTCAGATAAACCTTAAATATGCAAGAAGATATGCTCCTGTTATAGAACATATTGTTTCCAGTAAGTCGGTTGTTTATATAGACAAGATTGTTTTAAGTGAGTTTATTAACAGATATGTAAACTCTTCAATGGATTATAAACTAAGGCTTCAAGGAAAATTAGCCAAAGATGAAAAATTTAGGTTTAATAAAAACATCCATAGAAATACTCCTGAGTACAAACGGGTTTTGCAGGAGGTCAAGTCAATTCTGTTCCAATTATGTACAACATATAATATTGAGTTTCATAATGAAAATTTTTATATAGATTCAGAACACATAACAAATTGTTTAAACGATATGGAGTTTAATGATTATTTGATTATGAGTTTAGCAAAAGATGTTGGTGCGACTATTGTTACAAATGATCGTGATCTGATTGGTTGTGAAGAAGTAAACACATTAAGTGCATAAGCTATTTTTTTATATTCTACCATCTTGGTTAGTTTTTCAATATTAGAAGACAATGAGCTTGCTGTGCGTTTTTTCGAACAACGGACTGTAAAACCTCTTTTGATTGGGGGTAACGGCGACCTCGACACCTTGTTACACACAGGTTTGAAAAATTGGTTCGCAGGTTCGCACTTTGGGTGTTTTAACAGTAATTACAATATGATATGTGCGAACCTGGGGTGCGAACCTGGTTCGCACCTAAGAACACATTTCCTTATAAATCGATTATCGTTTTTCTGGCAAACTATATTTGCGGCCTTTGTTTTGACCGGTGGCAACCAAGAAACCTTTGTTAACCAATGCGACAAACAGTTGGCGTACGCGCTGTGGCGACTTGCCCGTTATAGAAATTGCGTCCGCAGCAGTAACATAACCCATCGTGCATAACTTTTCAGCCATAGCGATAAAGAACGCCCGTTCTGTTTTGTTCAGGTCGTCTATATTCAAATCGCTACATTTATCGCTAGTTATATCGCTAGTTTTTATTTCAGGATTAGCGATATTTATAACCATGTCGTCACCTTTCAGCGAATTGTTTTCGCCCAGCAACAGATTTCCAAAGAACAAGTTCAGGTATTTATAGGTCCGTTTGATACCGCGCGGTATATTCTCATAGTTGGCACGAACCAAGGCATTGCGAAAATATTCTGCATAATCCTTGAATAATTCGTTATCAGCAGCAAAGCCTTTATTGCGCAGATACTTGATTGCAAATACGGCGATTGTGCGCGTATTGCCTTCGCGAAATGGA
>JAZOTB010000013.1:0-23563 GCA_045657405.1 Candidatus Enterousia sp. | reverse complement strand
CCGCAGTTGTACGTGATGAAGTGCCACGTGAACTGGCCACTGTGCCAGATGCACTGGGCACAACGCGCGATGTCGCACGACCAGTTGAATTTGCACTGCGCGTCAATGTTTTTGACGGCTGATCCACAGGAACAATTACATCCTGCGCAACGTCTGCAAACGCAGAAAAACCAAACATTCCAACAAATAAAAATAATATCTTTTTCATCATTTCTCTTCCCTTAATATGGGTAATATTTTATCATATATACAAAAATCAAACAAGCAAAAAAAACTAATCTCGTAATAACAAATAGATTTTTTCAACATTTATTCTAACATATCAAGTTAATTGTTTATATAATTTTAATTTATTCGCCACATGTACAATTTGTTACTTCAAATCTTTATTCCAGCATAATCTAAGAAAAAATATACATACGAAACAAAAATAAAAAATCCCCCAAAAGGGGGATTTTTTTTAATCAAAATGCTTTATTCTGATTCTTGATTTGCACCTGTTCTATTATGAACCTTTTCAACCCACTCTACCATTTCAGTTGGTGTTGGTGCTGCATCCATTTGACCATTTACAGACATACATGTTGTAATCTGGGCCTTACATGCATTAATCGCAAAGTTATTATTAGTCGCACCTGGCATATACGAATTAGAACTTAAGCACGATGTAACATCAGATATACATTTTTCTGCATAACTTGAAATCAAGTCATCCTGCGCAACCTTAATCTGCGTTAATGTACGTTGCAAGTATTCACGTACAACCAAGTTATCACTTTGGAATACACCATCTGTGTATGTATATAACTGACACTTGTTCAAAACACCAACGCACATACCATAGTTACGGTTATCTTCGTTATAACCAATCTTGTACTGCAGGTATTTTACCATATTGTTGCTAGTTTCTTTTACATTTGTTTTTTCAATAGAAGTATCTATATATGCGGCCAATGTTGTATCTTTACCATACCACGCATGAAGATCAGTAGATGAATCTTCTGGTCTATACAACCATGTTCCATAGATACCGCCCTGATGCTGAACAGGTGTTGCTAAAACTTCATCTGCTTCACCTTCACCAGTCGTATCCAACCAGAACCCAGGCGCAGAACCAATCACAACTTCACCGTTAACAATATATTTACCTGATGGATCCAAACAGTTTTCATAATCTGTGCCGCATACAAAGTCATCTTGCATACAGGAATCCAATGCATTTACACAACCACGTAAATCATACGTATTCTTTTGCTGTGCAACCATCAAACGTGCTTTTTGCAATACAGCCTTGGCATTGCGAACTGTACGAACCATATTATCATTTGCATCAATCAACTGACGTTCATACAAAACACACTGCTTATCAATTTCCATATCATATGAATTTGTGATAACAGCAATATCTACACCCTGATTTTGACACGAAGTCAAGACAGATGCCTTGCATCGTGCAGCCGCTGTTTTATACAACTGTTCACCACGCTGATTACTGATACTGTTTGTATTTGCAGTTGTTCCACCAAACAAAGCACTTAAATCAAAGCCTGTATTGTCAATATTAAAGTCCAACAATCCAGACAAATCAAAATTCAAGCCTGTTTCAGAAGATGTTGCTGTACCTGTCTTGATACCGACAATCATTTCTTTGATATTTTCCAAATCATTCTTTAACTGTGTATTATCAGTCGTTGCCTGCATAGCTTCTTCTGCTTCGGTTTGATGAAACAATGTATCAATTTCATCACCTGTCAAACCGATATATTGAATCTGCTGTGCAACATCTTGCAACGATTCGGTCGCCTGCTTTAATGCATTTTCTGTTTTTTCATAATTTTTGATATTTTTGGAACAAGAACAACGTCCTTGATTCTCATCCAAGACATTACAAAAATTATCCATACATGATGTATATTGCGCCTTGCAATAATCTGACAACTGAGCAATATCATCCATTTGTGAAACAGCCTGCTGCTTTTCTTCAGTTGTTGTTTCTGTTGTTGAAGAACTAGTTAAAGAGATAGTAGAAGGCATACGTGCACGAATACCAGACGATGCACGTGTTGTAACACGACCTGTGTACAATGGTGCAGCAGTTGTCTGCGCAGCAACACCAACACGAGCAGTATTTGCATCATTTGTATTATTCGTACCACTTACACGACGAGACGCAACACCAACACTGCCACCTGTTGTTGCAACACGTGATGGACGTGTTGTCACACGTGCATTATTTGTACTTTGAACATTACGTGACGCAACACCAGAACGAACAGGAACCACACCAGTACGTGCAGTTGTTGTACCACGCGCTGTTGTTACAGAACGACTATTCACACTGCGTGCATTAATCTTGGCCCCAGATGCAGGCACCGCACGTGCAGCAGCACGACCAGCTGCAATTGAACCACGCGGTCCAACTTTAGAAGGCTGTACAACAGGTGTAACCACCCCCTGTTCCGATTCGATATTTTCAACGACATCACCGTCAACGACAGCATCTTCTGCGTATTCAACAATGTCATCATAGTACATTGGCGCAACCTCTGCAACAGCAGGGGAAACAAGCATTCCAGCACATAAAAACAGTATTTTTTTCATGATATCTCTTTCCTTATATATGGAATATTTTATCATATATCACAAATCTGTACAATAAAAAAATCCCCATCTGGGGACTTTTTTTATTTTACACCATACGATTTTATCAATGTACTATTTGGATCACATTTTGAAGTTACATTATCAAATGTACATGCCGAATAAATCCATTCTAATGTACCTGATGCATTCTTGTAATAGAACTGTGCATTGTTACATTCTGTTTCTGTTACATATTTGCTGCACGCATCTGTCCATGTGCTCAAATCATAAACAGTTGTACCACCTGCAGCAACAGTTGCATCTGGCAAATTCAATCCCCACTTTACATAAAAGTCTTTCAAGGAACCGATTGAATATGATTTATTCAAACCAACTTGTGCCAAATTATCACCAACACGACAATTAATATTATCATGTTCAACCAACGCAGTTATCGCAGTTGCAACACCACCAGCACCAGCACCAATAGCCGTACCAATCGCTGCACCTTTGGCAATTGTAGCACCACGACTGCCAGGCTGTTTAATATCTATGGCATTCAATACAGAACGCAAATTGATTAATTCTTCTCTGATTTCCGTATGTGTACGACAAGTATTATTTGGCGAATTACATACAATTCCACGTTCAAAACTTAAACCAATTTTATCCAATGTTTTGAACAAGCATTTACCCAACTTGAAAGTATCATAACCTGCTGCTCTCAAAATAGTATCCGCAATTTCACATTGTGGTCCAGATCTTGCAATCAGATAATTACCATTTGCATCAGGATTTTGTGACATCATACATTGTACCAAAATCTGCGCTGCTGGAATTTCTGGATCATCATAGTTTTGAAATCTTGCAATTTGTTGCAACGCAGAACCCGCTTTTGCTTTCAAGATATCAACAAAACATTCCTGTGGAGTATTATATCCATAACAACCAACCTGGAACACTTCTGCTTCGGCCAAATCACCCGTATATTCCATATCTTCACATGCAGAAACCATCATATCATATTCCGCATAAATATCTGGGAACGCAACAATTGTTCTGCAGACCTCTTCTGACATTTTAGTTGTTGACTGTTCCAGATCTTCATCCAAGAAATGATTCAACTGACGTATCTTACCAGAACGTTTAATTTCTGCCAACAATTCGTCACGATACTGTTTTTTCGTACAGACATCTTCATTTTTCTCGGCAACACCTGCACCAGCCGCGGCACCAATACCTGCGCCCAACACAGCACCACCACCGACACCAACAACAGCAACCGTTGTAGTATCTTTCATCAACGAGAATCCAAACAAGTCCTTGTTACATGTGAACGTATCACCTGCAGACTTCCATACTTCTGCCGGCTGATTATCACCAATCGCACCAAACAACCAACTATTAGAAATTTGTTTATCTTTGTTATATGCAGCAACACGAATCAAACAATCACCTTCTGTTGCATCCCAACGTGCATAATATCCACGTTGCCCATCAATCTCGCTACTATCGTTAACAGCGACACCAATAGGATTATCTTTAGACAAAGAATTGCCTTCTTGGTTATTATAAGCACCAATCACTTTGTTGTATTCACCAGTAACAGCACCTGTTACACCAACTGCTGCAAATGATTTACCATAAGCATTTCTATCCAACAACAAACATGTATTTTCTGCCTGGCTTGGTGTCAAACCTGTTTTACGCAGAACAAAGTTGTAATATTCTGGCTGAACCTTGCGAGAATTAAAATCAATCCAAACATCAGCACGAGAGCCATAAACACGACCACAATTACGTCTAACATCAGAAATACATTTTTCAACCTGAATAGAACACAAGCCCATACCATTAATAATAGACGCACGCAAATCTGCATTAAACATGTCATTTATACCATTTGGTAACGCCCCATTATTAATACAAGCTGTAATATCATTCATACAACTTTCAACCGTATAATCTGAATTTGCAACACCACCATCTGGACATTCGTCAACAGATACATCTGGCGGCAAATCTGGCCCCGGAACATTTGGATCACCACCAGGCGCATCAGGATTACCACCACCTGTATTAACACTAACATTATTTGTATCCAATGCAATATTACCAACAGCAATCAATGGCAACGTCGGCATACTTGGCATACGTACAGTGGCAGGCATAGCCGTTGTTGCGCCAACAGACGTAGTACGAACATTATCATATGCAGCACGCCCTGTTGCCTGTGAAGCATCAGCCACACCAGCAACCAAACCAACTGACGCAATAGATACACCAAAGACTTTTAATAATTTGAACATAAAACAATCCTCCCTGTTATCCCTTTTATTATGCCATAAAAACAAACACAAAAAAAGCAAAATTTTACATTTATTAAAATCTTATTTTAGGTTGACAAAACAATTGGCTTGTCTATAATAGATTCATGAATAAAATATTAGATTTTTTTAAGCCCTATAAACATGTTATTACATGGACTATATTTTACACATTTATACTATGGACTGTTCTATATTTTATGTTTGGGTTCAATATATTCAACAACATTCATTGGATACGTATATCGCACGCGCGAACATTTGGATTTGTTGGCTTTGTATTTTGTGCACTTATATTTGCATCACTACCAATATACATTGCAACATGCACATATATAATACGCAAAAAAAAGCCCCTGATAACGATCAAGATACCAAAATTAATCAAACACAAACAGTCACAAGAACCAGTCAAAACAGAACAACCAGCCCCAGAGCCGGAACCAAAAGACGATATTCCTGACAACATACCTTTGGAAATACGCCCTGCTTTTATACAAGCAAAAAATCATCCATTACCAATTACAATAGAACAACCAAACACACCGACAGATGAAAACGAAACAGATAATACACCCTTGCCATTACCGGCAGACTTTGATATTTCAATAGACACACCAAACAAAACTGAACCCCCTATGTTCAAGGATCTTGACTTTTACACAGAAGACAAAAAAAGCCCAGAAAACCAAAACAAAAACTCAGACTTAATAAGCTATTTGAACAAAAAGAACATCCCCTTTGAAACCCAAGACGACATTATAATCACAGATACACAGGCTATAATAACACATAATGATTCTGATTTTTGGGTAACAGACAATGAAAACTGGTTTGCCACAGGAAAAACAAAAACATCACCCGCGTTAATCATCAAATCAGTTGCAAAACAACATAATGTCACACCTGTATTATACCTGGCACAAACAAACATTATGGATATTGAAACACTAATTCCACAGTGGGAATCAGACGGCATCACAGTAATAACCGATATTAATAAATTATAATTTTTTTACAATTACATACTGTTGATTATTTGTCTTTTTCAAGCGAATTTGAATAAACTTATCCAAAGCAATTGCAACCTCACGAATAACATCTAATTCATACTTTCTTAAAAAAGGCGTAACATACAACATTATTTCACCATTATCATTTAACGGTGGCAACAAATCTTGAATCAATTTAACGTTTTTATACGTATCACAATTATATTGAAAAATATTAGACAAATATATCTGGTCATATTTTTGTGTTAATTTATCAGACAACCCCATAACATCAGACCATATAAAATTAAAAGGCCCTTTTACACTTGCGCGCAATTTTTTATATTGCGCCGCAGTCATCGGATTAAAATTATACCCCGCATTAAAACGATATCTTTGACCACGCATAGTTTCTAGAAAACGCTTTGTATCTTCTGGCAACACAGTGGATATTTTTGAAAACTCACTCACACTACTGACATCTACAGCACTTAACTTTATTGAATCTAAAAACTTTTTATATTCACTGTAATTCAATGTCTGCACTGCAGCCGTTTTAACATTCATCATAACCTGAGCACAATACGAAATATCAAAAGTATCTACACGCGTTGCACCATTTATTTTATAAAAGAACGCTTGATCACCACTAGCTGCGACCGTCAAAACAGATTTGCCACGTGGTTTTAATATTTCCATTGCCTCACTTAAATACTCATTAGAAATAGTATATGCTGGCGAAAAACAACCGAAATTATCGGCAAAACGCCCAAAAGCACCCTTTTCATAAAAATACGTTAAAAAAGCTTCTTTTATATAATCCATACAACTAAATATATACTATTAATTTATTTTGTCAAACAAAAGTCCAGTAAAAAAAAGACCATCGTAACGATGATCTTTTTAGATTTACAACAAAAATATTGTTTTTAACCCAACATTTTTGCAACTTCATCCGCCAAGTTATCTTCGCGCTTTTGGATACCTTCACCCAAAACAAAGAAAGCAAACCCAGCCAATTTACCACCAGCCTCAGCAACAACTTCTTTGACTGTTTTTGAAGGATCCATAACAAATGGTTGTTCTTCTAGAACGCTTTCGCCATAGTATTTTTTAATACGGCCTTCTACCATTTTTTCAACGATATTTTCTGGTTTACCTGCTGTTGCGCCAGATTCAATAAACACTTTCTTTTCACGTTCAACCGCGACAGGATCAACATCTGCAATTGTCATGAATTCTGGTTTATTCGCAGCGATATGCATCGCAACTTTGGAACCAATTTCATCAATTTTCGCATCGTCACCATTAATTGCAACAGCAACACCAATTTGTCCCATACCTGGAACCAATGCGTTATGGATATAAGTAAAGATTTTATCACCATTTACCTTTGCAATACGGCGCAAGTTCATATTTTCACCGATTGTAGAAATAGTTGCAGCAATATCATCTTTTACAGCCGCCATAGTCGCATCAAAATCGCCCTGCAATTCAGCAGCCTTGGCAGCAACATCTGCAACCAATTTTTGGAATTTTTCGTTTTTAGCAACAAAGTCTGTTTCTGCATTTAATTCAACAACACAGCCCATATTATCGCATTTAACAACTGTAACCAATCCGGATGCAGCAACACGACCAGCTTTGGATGCAGCCTTTACAATACCTTTTTGACGCAACCAATCAGCAGCAGCCTGAATATCGCCATCATTTTCCATCAAGGCTTTTTTACAATCCATCATACCTGCGGATGTTTTTTCGCGCAGTTCTTGAATTAATTTTGCTGTAATTTCTGCCATTGTATTTTCTCCCATCTTTGTTAAAAGAATTCTTTTGTGCAAGGGGTTACCCCCCTGCACGATTATTTAATAGATAAAATCAGATATTATTTATCTGCTTTTTCAGCCAATTTGCTGCGGCGTTCTGCACGTGCAGCAGTTGTTTTTGATTTTACTTTGGCTTCTTTTTCTTTGATTTCATCTTCCAATTCATCAGCTGCATCTGCCATTCTTTCAGATTCAACTTTTTTACCAGCTGCGCCACCCAAGCGTTTTTCAATACCAGACAAAATCGCATCTACGAACAAGTCGCAGTACAATTGTGTTGCGCGTGCAGCGTCATCATTACCTGGAACTGGGTAATCAACCATTTCTGGATTTGCATTTGTATCGCAGATAGCAATTGTTGGGATATCCAAATTCTTTGCTTCACGAACAGCATTCATTTCACGTGGCACGTCAATAACAACGATTGCCTGTGGTGTGCCATGCATTTCCATAATACCACCAAAAATACCACGCAGTTTTTCAACTTCTTTGGTCATAACGCCGACTTCTTTCTTTGTCAGACCTAATTTTTCTGCGTTTTCAATATCTGCTTCCATCTTCTTCAAGCGACGGATAGACTGTGAAACTGTCGTCCAGTTTGTCAACATACCACCCAACCAGCGGTTATTAACATAATATTGACCGCAACGTTCAGCAGCATCTTTTACGATATCTTTTGCTTGATGTTTTGTTGCAACGAACAGAACCTTACCGCCTGCAGCTGCAATTGCTTCTAATGCAACCAAAGAACGGTGCAACAGTGGTGCAGTTTTATTCAAATTGATGATATGAATTTTATCTTTAACGCCATAAACATATGGTGTCATCAATGGATTCCAGCGACGTGTATGGTGACCAAAGTGTACACCTGCTTCCATCAACTGTTTCATTGTAAAAGTTGGCAATGCCATGATTTTATCCTTTTTTGTGTTGTTATCCTCACCACCTGCGGTCAGACCAGATTGCTATCTGGACACAAATTTTGCAGTGTGGTTGTGTTCTTCGCACGATGTGCGTGCCCCAATAATACCCCACTCCACCTAAAAAATCAAGTAAAAATAAATCTTATTATTATGTTTATATAGGCTATTACACAGGTACAAATTACATATGCACATTTTGACATGTGCCGAAACAGCAAATGAATACTTTTTTTATTATCAGAACTGAACTTTAGTGCATTTTTTTGGTGCAGACTCTTCCCACTCTAGACAATATTGATCACCAAACATTGGCGCTTTGGTCTTGGCACATCGCGTTGTAATAATACACTTTTCGCACGACAAATCCACAGGATCAAATACAGTATTGATATCTTCACGATAATTCCAATGGTCAACCCTGAAGGTTCCAGTATAATCACTAGAATTATCCGATGCAACCGTATCCGAAGACTTAACCATAACATGTTCGCCTTCTACGGCGTCATTAATTGCCAACCCTGCGGTTGTAACAGCAGTCGCAGCACCAATTGTTCCTGCAACAATCCCCGCAATACCAGCAGCCGCAGTAGAGGCAGTCAAAACACTACCACCAACAACAGCAGTAGTCCCCACAGCCGCCCCCGTAACAGCACTAACAGCAGCACCAGTAGTTGCGACAGATGCAACCGCCCCAGACGCAACAGATCCCAATGTTACCGTCGTTCCACCTAGAGTAGATGCAGCAGCAGAAGCAGCTGTACCAACAGTTACCCCAGCTGTTGTAGATGTAGCAGTTGTCATCGTACCTGCAGCAACCGCACCAATCGCAGCAGCACCACCACCACAAGTTAACACACAAACAGCAACTATTACCATTGCCAAAATTACACCAATTAATATTCCACCCCCAACACTGGATGGTGGTTCCGCACTTTTTGGCAAGGCAGACATTTCAGCCAATGCAACACATGATTGACGCGCCATTTCACGACGTATATCTTTACTATTTTCACCCCTAATACGAGCCTGACGTTCTGTAATATCCAAGAAATCTTTTAACTGACGTTCATTATAAGTATCATATTTTGCATAATAATTTTTCTTGGCACGTTGTAAAATCTTATTTGCCAATTGCATACGAATACTTTGTGTCAAATTTGGGAAACGTGCATCAGCCTTGTCTGTTACGCCACGAATTGTACGTCCTTGCATACAATATTTAACCGTTTCATCAGATTCTATCATTGCAACAACTTTGTCAACACCATCACGAACTTCACCCAAACCCGTTTCCAAGCGTTTTGTTTGTTCTGGGGTCATAAAAATATTTCGTTCTTCCAAATCTTTTATATAGTTATCAATACCTATAAATTTACCATCTGGACCGATTGTAATTGACTCCCAATAAATAGGCACATCCAGAACAACGGAATACGGTACCACTGGCCCCAACCCAGAACCTTGGGTTGCACCCACTACACGACCTAAATCAGCATCTGGAATTGATGCCTGATCACGATAACAATGGTCTGTAAACGCAACATCATTACCCATTATCTTATATTCACAAATCTTGTAATCCAGTGACGTTGAACCAATTGTATCTAGACTTATCATCGCACCACAATCCAATTGTGGACCACACACACGTTCCGCAGCCGCATCAACCGCCGCCAAACATTTATCCAGCATTGCATTATCAATATTCAGAATTATGCCCTGCACAACATTTGTCAGATTTTCATATACTTCATTAGATTTTAATTCTGAATCATAAACATTTTTACAACCCGTTAATTTATCATACGGACACATTCTAATAATCGTATCAGTACTTAACCCCACACATTTTGTGTAATCTTTACCGCATCTGTTTTCATCGGCCAAACACGTCTTCAAATCATTAGTACACGCATCAACCTTCATCCCAGCAAGCCTAGCCAAAACAAAATCCCAAATTTGCGATTTACGTGCAGTAGTCGCATCCGTACTATCCACACCACATGTATCCAGTTCTACTTTACAAAAAGACAACATCATTTCTGGTCGTGTTAAACACGCATCATAAGAAACAGTTTTATCATTTGGATCAATATGATCACGACATGCGTTTCTGAAACAATCAGAAACACTGGTTATACAATTAGTTCTGGCACCATATTCCGCTAAATCTTCGGCCACCCGCAATTCTGGCACAGATTCACGCAAAAAAGTATTAAACACAGAATCCGCAACCTTGACACAATTTTCTAACACAGACGAACACATTGTCGCTTTGCCTGACAAGGAATTATACATTGATTTAGAAATAGATAAATTTGCGGTTGTATCTGGGATAACAAAAATTTCTTCATCTGTTTTATTTCTAATTCGGACTTTGGTCTGTTCCACAACATCAACACAACCAGTAAAATCAGGTCCACAAACCTCTGGCTTTTTCATACATTCTTTGAACTTGATTGTACATTGACCTAAATCATATTTATTTGCATTTTTTGCAGAATCTAATGCGATTTCACGCAACCCACCTTCAGCCTGTTGCAATTTTACCTTGGCCTCGCTACGTTTTTTCTTTAGTGCGTTATCATACGCAATACAATCAGAATTAATCTGACCTGAATACATCGCTGTTAAAATTGTCATTTTATCCTTGCACTGTGGAATTTGTGCAAGACATGCATCTTGACCTGATTTTTTTAACGCAGATCCCCATTCTCCATCTTCAAATGCAAATTGAATTGTTTTGGATTCGACCGATGATTCAATGTCCATATCTGCCAACGCAGGATTTTTAGAAACTTGGGCTTCTACTTTTTCTACACCCAGCGTTGCCATCTTGTACGCCTGTTTATTCAAGTCGTCTATTTCTTTAATAATTTTATTAAAACTTTTATACTTATCACTGCAAATACATCTGCCACCATCTGCATTATCAACAACACAGAAATTATCCATACAGGCATTATATAAATTTTGACAATCTTCACCAACAACAGTATTTTGTGTTGCACCTGTAACTTTGGTTCCTGTTCCGATTACCCCCTGTTTGGTCGTAACCGCTGCACGTGCAGCAACATTTGGTTTTGTAGCAGAATTTTGTGTTGTACCACCACGCACATTACCACGTGCACCCTGCACATTTGTCGCAGCACGAGCAGACATTGTTTTTGTTTGCTGATTTTGCTGTGGCGCACCACGACGCGAAGTTGCACATTGGGCACCGTCAACAGTAACAATGCCCAACAAGCCTAGAACCAAAATAACATTTCGCAACCACATATAACTTTAGAATTGTGTTTCAGTACATGATTCAACAGGATCAGCCCATGCTTTACAATAACGTGAATCAATTGAAATACCGTCTTTGTAACCCTTTTGTTTTGTACATGTCTGACTGCGTGTACATTTCTTGCAGACCAATGTCGTTGGGCTAAATGTTGTAGTAACCGTTTCACGATAATACGGGTCATCATTGGTACTGGTCGCTGTATAGCCCTGACCAGACTGTCTGCTTGATGCATCTTTTGGATCTGTTGAAACAGGCAATGCTGCATTTGCACCCAAATTCAAACATGCACGCGCAGCCAATTCTGTTCTATCAGCCGCATCACGATCTTCACGTACTTTGATAATACGTTCTGCCAAGACCAAATTATCTTTGCGTAACTGTTCGTCTAATTCTTTGTAACGTTTATTGTAATTATCTTGCGCTTTTTTCAAAGCAGCTTGCGCAATAACCGTTTTCATTGAATCAGTCAGATTTGGGAAACGTGCCTCTGTACGTTGTGCCTTGCCATCTAATCCCATTTTCAAACCTTGAACTTTGCGCCCTGTCATACAGAATTGAACAGTCGGATCAGATTCAATTGCAAATATTGTATTGCTGACAGAATTACGCAATGCACCCAAGTCTGACAAAATCTGATTTTGCTTTGACACACCATTTTGTCCTAAATTACCCGAGAACACAGCATCTGCAATACCAGACATACAAACCTTGCTAGCACTGCTGCCACCCAGGTTCATAACATCTGATTTATCTGTATTTTCTGGATTATCAACAGGACAATAATCACCTGTTAACAAATTAATTTTGTTCCATGCGATAATACCATCAATAACCCCCATAAACTGCTTTACCCCAGAATATGTTCTGATTGTAAAGTTAACATCTTGTTGTTTGATTTGACCTTTCGCTCTTTTTCTCAATTCAAACAAAGTATCCTGAATATCGCCACCCAACAAATTATTTGCTTTTTTAATTTCTTTGTTAGTATATTTAATTCTAGATTCCTTTACACTATTATTCATTGCATTAACTGCCAACTGACCCAAGGTACCCCCTTCATTTGTCAATTCGCCAACCTTGTATGAATTTTCAATAGCCTTGTCTGTATTAGACGCCATACGTTCCAAATTCGCCAAAATCGCAGCATCAATTTGTTCAACAGTCGATAAGTCTAAATAATTTTCAGGTTTTGTGCCCTGATCATAATTAACAGTCCCCAACAAATCTTCATCCAAAATTAAGTTAACGTCTTGTTTACAATTATGGAACACATATCCCGCACCATAATTTGGCAATGAAATATCATCACCTTCGTCAACGCTAATTGACACACTTGCCAAATCTGCATATTCACAAACCTTGTATTCCAACGAATGTGCACCAACACCGTCTGCAATTGTCATATTATCACAAGTCAATGTATCACCACAAACCTTAATCATTGCTTCGTTTGCAGCCTTTTGACACTGTGCCATCATTTCATTATCAATATTCAAGATTAAACCTTGGGCAACAGAATAGATATATTCTTCGCGTGCCTGTTCATTATCACCATACTCTGATGAATAACATGCCGTCAATTTATCACGTGGACACATATTTACAATTGTATAAGTATCCAAACCAATACAATTCAAATAATCCTTGCCACATCTATCTTCTGCCTGCAAACATTCTTTGACTTCTACTGTACATGCATCAACACGCATCGCAGCCAAACGTGCAGTTACAAATTCCCAAATATTAGATTTCTGTGCTGCAGTTGCAGAACTTGCATCAATACCACATGCATTTAATGGAACCTTACAAACATTTAACATTGTCTCTGGTCTGGACAAACACATGTCGTATGAACCATCTGGATCATTTGGATCCATTGTATCTTTACATGCCTTCTGGAAACATTCGGAAATATTACCAATACAGTCTTGTCTTGCATTATCTTCTGCAATAATTTCAGCAGATTTTAACTGTGGCGCAATTTCCTTCAAGAACGTATCCCATACCTGAGAAGCAACTTTTGTACACTGCTTAGTTACTGTTTCACACAATGGCTTCTTGGACATCAAGGCATCATACGTAGATGCAGAAATCTCGATATTAGAAATCGCACCTTGTACCTGATAATTCTTTGCTTTCTTTGATGTGCTTTGTCTTGTATTTGTTGAATCAAATGCTGCAACACTTGCACACTTAGAGAAATCGGCACCACAACCGCCCGTTGTCTGCATACATTCTTTGAACTTAATTGTACACTGACCCAAGTCATATTTATTTGCATTTTGATATTGTTCTAATGCAGTTTCACGCAAAGCCTTTTCTGCGGCCTGCAATTTTTGTGAACTTTGTGTTTTTTTCTGCTTCAAACTGTTTTCATATGCAGTACAGTCAGACTTAATTCTTTGACCATACATCATTTGCAACATATTAATATCTTTGGCACATTCTGGAATTTGTGCTTTGCACAATGCAGCAGCCGCCTTGTGCAAGGCATCACCTTCTTTACCTTCTAATGAATTTACATCACTGGACCCAGCAAAAACATCTTCCTCTTCTTCAAAATCAACAGTTGCATTCCACATACTTAGATCAAGTGCTTTTCTGGCCTTTTTCTTGCCATCTTTTGCATTTGCATCATTATTACGAAACGAATCGGCAACACTGTTTGCAGCAGCAATCGCAGCATCTGCATCTTCACCCATCTCTAATTTTTCTACACCAAATGTTGCCATTTGATAAGATTGTTCGTCTAACTTTTCAATTTCTGCTAATATTGCATCAAATTCTGCGTTTTTATCACTACAAACACATCTACCGCCGCTTTCATTATCTAACATACAGAAAGAATCCATACAACCATCGTACTTTGCCTGACATTCTTCACTGACCACAATATTTTTAGCCGCCCCAGTAACCTTAGTTCCTGTACCAATAACCTTTTGTGTTGTTGCCGCACGCGCTGCAACAGTTGGTGTACCCGCAGCCGGTGCCGCCCCACCACGTGTTCCTGTTGTACGCCCCCCAGTCTTAGCCGGTGCCGCAGCAGCAGGCGCAGTTCTTGAATTTGTCGCTGCACGCGCAGCAGTTGTTTTTTGACCAGCACTTGCATTATTCGTAGTTGCAGCAGGCGCATTTCCACCAGATGTACGACCACGACGCGCTGCGGGCGCTGCAAATGATGACGTATCAAACAATACAGAAACTATTACCAATGATAAAAACAATACTTTTTTCATAAAAAATCCCTTCCAATTTATTTAATTTTATCATAATGGGAAAATTATTAAAAGTATTTTTTATACAAAGTGTAAAAAAAATCCCACACTCGGTGGGATTTTTTTCACTATTAACGAGAATAGAATTCAACGACCAACTCTGGGAACATTTGAACCGGATATGGTACGTCTTCAAACGCAGGAACACGAACAAATGTCGCTGTAAAGTTTGCACTATCTACAGATACATAATCCGCAAAATTGCGTTCAGCTGATTCCAACGCCAAAACAACCAATGGCATCTGTTTTGCTTTTTCACTAACTGTGATAACATCACCTGGTTTTACCTGATATGATGCAACCTTAACACGTTTACCATTAACGTTGATATGACCATGGCTAATTAACTGACGAGACGAGAATACAGTTGGTGCCAATTTTGCACGTTATACAACCGCATCCAAACGACGTTCCAACAATCCAATCAAGTTTTCTGGTGTGTCGCCCTTCATATTAACTGCTTCCAGATAATATTTACGGAATTTCTTTTCGCCTACGTTACCATAATAACCTTTTAATGTCTGCTTTGCACGCATCTGTTTTGCATAATCAGAAGAATTACCACCACGAGATGTTGGACCATGCTGACCAGGTTTATATTTACGTTTGTTAAATGGAGATTTCGCCTGACCCCACAGATTGACGCCCAGACTACGTCCGATTTTTAATTTGCGTGTGCTACGCTTTGCACCAGCTCTTGCCATTTTTATTTTCCTTTGTTTTTGGTTTTTCGGTGCCAGATATTTTACAGAATCCTTATCATTAATGGGACCAAAACGCACCACTAACTAATCAGTTCTGATTATCCAGCGAGGCATAGTTTATAATGTTTTTTATGAAAAATCAAGCAGTTTATACAAAAAATCCCAAGTGAAAACTATCACTTGGGATTCAATAGCACTTTATATTTACAGTTCGCTTTCAGAACCACCAAACGTCAAACCAAACTGACTTTTGAAAATCTCAGCAACATTTAACGCTTCTATACCCTTGTTCAATCCACGAACCTTGACCCCTTGTTTCAGGTTTTTTGTACCAATTTCAAATTTTCTTACCATATCAGTCATTTCAAATGCCTCTTTCAAACATCTCTCTGACACCGAACAATTTACACTAACAAAAACTTTTTGTCAAGTATTTTTTTATCTAAACTATTGTTCGCAACCATACTCGCCACATTCTTGTACTGCAACCTCTTCTACTGTCACAGACATTGGAACGGGTTTTGGTTCTTCGGTGTAATGAACTTCTTTAACAACACGAACACGACGATTCGCCGCATTCGGTGTATTATCAGGCGTTGGCACAGCCAAATCTTCTTCGCCTGCAGAAACCGCAACTATCTGACTGGCTGGGATACCATATTGAATCAACATTTTTTGCACCGCTTCGGCACGACGTCCACCCAACGCATAATTATAATTGCTAGTACCCGCTGTATCTGTATGCCCAACAACGGAAACCTTAATATTTTTATTTTCCTGTGTTGCTGTTGCCAATTTTTTAATCAATTCTTGATACTCTGGTTTAATAATAGATTTATTAAAGTCAAACCTAATTTCGAAAACCTCTTCCATGACATGCTGTTTTGGTTCCAAAGGAATCTGTTGAACCTTTATCATAGTTTTTTCACCAGATGCAGCCTGCAATTCATCTAAACGTGCATTAATTGCAGCTAATTCAGAACGCATTGCCATCATCATATTAATAAATTCTTCACGACTAACCAATTCATCACCAATCTGTGGTATTGGTTGTGGTTCTGGCATTGACTGCGCACAATTTTCACATTCCGGGCACACTTCACATTCCCCCTGGGTTTCCGCAACAATCAACACACCACTTGGTGTTTTTTGTGTACTTTTATTAATTGTCTTATCACCACCATAGATATTTTGATTAAACACCAAAGGTTGAACAGGTACAGGATTTATCAAATGTTCAGGAACATTTACATTATTAACAATAATAACCCCCTCACGTGCATCACCACGCGCAATCATCATATTACGTGTATCAGGATAATATTTTTCTTTCTTATGTGTTTTTGTTTCTACAATCTTATCCGAACTAATTTCTTCGGCAACAGTTGTAGTTTCGGCAACAGATTTTTTCACAATCTTGCCACCCTGACAATCACGCAATGCAACCATTGTTTTTGCAAATCTATCACGACATTGTTCTGCTGTTGCATATTGACCACTGGCCGTTGCAGATAACCAGCAATCAAACTTTGCCTGCGCTTCTGCAGCCAATTCAGGATTCAAATAAGAAGCATCATTTTTCAACTGATCCATCAATTCATTATATGCATTCTCTAATTCAAAGGCCTGTTGTTCATCTTCTATGGCCCAATTATCTAAGGTTTCAGGAAAAGGCACTTCACCCGAAAATGCTGCCACTGCCTTGTTTGCAAATAATTCACCCATATCTGCATAACCACTGGTACGCGCATTATAAATAGCATAAGAACGATAATTCATCGCCAATTGATTCAAGAAAGAATCCTTGTGCGGTGCAGAATAAACATCTAATGATTCAACATAGTCAACAGTTGGTGTTGACATTGGCCCTGTATATTCAACATTATTCGTTGTCTGCGAACACGCAACCAATCCCACAGTCCCAACCAACAACAGCATACGAGCAATACACCATGTCGCAACACAAGATCTACTTTTCATTTAATTATCCTTCCTTAAGATTGAGTATATTATACGATTTTTTACCATACTAGTAAAGCAGAAATTATTGTACCAATAATTTGGTTGCAATATCACCAAAAGCCCCCAAACTTCCACCATTTCCCAACGATCCTGATAACCCATTAATCGCTTCCATAATATTCGCAGTATTTGTTTTCTGTCCAAGGCTGCCCGCAGTTCCTATTAAAAACTCACCCCACATCGCTTTCTTTTTTGCATTTAATTTTGCATACGAACATTGTTCAATCTTTGCAATTAAATTACCTGCAATTTTTGCTTCCTGCACAGTATAATCTGCTTCGGAAAAATCAACCAAGTTAAAAACATCATAAATATTTGAAACATACTTTCTGCTTTTCTCAGAACAACCAGACAACGAACCATCAGTACAATAATAAGTAGATACAGCCATTGGGAAATTTTCCCATACCATATCCTTATTCGCAGTCCCACTAAAATAATCATAACAAATCATTGTATCATCATCAACATCTGCAGCCATACGTACGGATGATTCATATCCACCCGTTGGTGATGAACAACGTCTCATACCATTCATTCTACCCTGTTCTATTTCCTCTGCGGTTGCAGCGCCAGTTTTTGCCCATTCTTTGATAATATTATTAACAAATTGCAATTCCTGCGATGTTGGAATACATTCTGCTGTTAATTGTTTTTGCTTTTGATTTAATTGCTGCACACTGGACACCAAATTCAAAACAGTTGGAACAAATGTAGCGCTTGCATCCTGTACTGACGCTTTTTTTGTAGCCACAGCAGGCGCCTTCGTAATTGACACCCCAGACGCAGTTCCACAAACTGCGACAAACACACAAATAAAATTCAATAAAATTTTTTTCATCTCTCTTTAATTTTAATTATAACATATTTTTTAACTTAGATAAATATAAAAATTGCTTTTTTATTCTTAGCAGTTTACACTGTGCGTATGCAAACGAATAAACGCAACTTTATTATATTTTCAAAACACAAACGTCTTAAGCGTTTGTGGCAGTTTTTCTTTACTGGCTGGGGTTTAGTACTGATTGCTGCATTGGTTGCATGTTCTTTATTTACAAAGCAATTATTATGGACACCCATATCTGCAATAAATATGAATGACATAGTAACAAACCAATTCAAAATGTCTAATGCTGCATTTATTGGCACAGATAAGAACGGCAATCCTTTTAAGGTAAATGCAAAAATTGGTTACCAAGCATATGAAAATCCTGATATAATATTTATGGAAACTGTATCTGGTACGACACAACGTAAAAATGGCAACGAAACCATTACAGATAACATAACTGCAAACACTGCTCAATATAACAGTAAAAAGCAAACAATTACATTAATGGGTGATGTCAAAGTCAATTCCAGTAATGGTGATCGCATAAGAACAAAAGAAATGGTGATAAAATTATGAAACAATCTGTATTAAGAATTGAACATTTATCAAAAACATACGGTAAACGTATGGTCCTAAAAGACATTTCTTTAATCGCTCGTCAAGGCGAATCGGTTGGTTTACTTGGTCCAAATGGTGCAGGCAAAACAACCGCTTTTTATTGTATAACTGGCCAATTAGCTGCCACAGGCGGACAAATATTTTTGAATTCTCAAGATATTACACATCTTCCTTTTTATCAACGCGCACGTCTAAATATTGGGTATTTACCTCAAGAAAACAGTGTATTTCGTGGTTTGACCGTTGAACAAAATATAATGGCTATCTTAGAAGTTGTAGAACCCGATAAACATAAACGTAAAAAGAAACTAGATTCTTTGCTAGAAGAATTTTCTATATCAAATCTACGTCACAGCCCTGCAACGGCATTATCAGGCGGTGAACGCAGACGTGTTGAAATTGCACGTGCATTGGCCAATAATCCAAAGTTTATATTGCTTGATGAACCATTTGCGGGTATTGACCCAATTGCAGTAAATGAAATTCGCTGCTTGGTTTCACAATTAAAAAATCGTGGTCTGGGTGTAATTATCACCGACCATAACGTACGTGAAACACTAGGTATTACAGACCGCAGTTATGTTTTACATGATGGAAAAATATTAAAACATGGTACAACTGATGAAATTATTCAAGATGAAATGGTAAAAAAAGTTTATCTTGGCGAAGATTTCGTTATGTAAAACCCCAAAATTTTTTGGGGTTATTTTACACAATAAAATTTATCTAAAAAGAAATCATATATCATATGTGTACATTATGCTGAACTGCCTGCACCACCTAAAAAATTAGTGTAAAAATAAATAGAATGATTTAGATACGAACAAACCCGAAACCGCAATGTACAAAAGTTAACATAAGATTTCAGGCATATCGCCACACACTATTAGCACAGAAATTAAATAGAATGATTTAAGTACGAACAAACCCGAAACCGCAGTGTACAAAAGTTACATAAGGTTTCGGGTTTGTACGTAGATAAATTATTATATTTAATTTATTTAGACGCGACGTACTTTCTTTGGTCTACAACCATTATGAGGAATACGTGTTGTATCAGTAATAGATTGCACAATCAGACCAGCATTTGCCAATCCACGTACAGCAGCTTCACGACCCTGACCAATACCACGCATCAAAACATCAACTGTTTTCATACCCATTTCTGCGACCTTCTTACCAACAGCGTCTGCAACAACAGTTGCCGCATATGGTGTGGACTTTTTCGCACCCTTAAAATTATTTGCCCCAGCGGTTGCCCATGTTAATACTGCACCTGACTGGTCTGTGATTGTAATACGTGTATTATTATTAGTCGCAACAACATGTGCAATGCCATGCGATACTTTTTTTACTACTTTTTTCTTAGCTTTTGTAACTGCCATTTTTATTTCCTTATTTAGATGTCTTCAATTAACTATAGTGTTAATCTCTACCTTATTCTAACAAATTAAGATAATGTTACAAATGTGTGTTGGGCGACAGGATTGTACATACAGTTGCATAACCAAAACCCAGCGTGCACAAATATGACATTAAATTAATTTTTACTTACCCTTGGTTGCAGAACCCGCAACTACTACACGTTTACCTTTACGTGTACGTGCATTTGTCTGAGTACGCTGACCACGAACCGGTAAACGATTACGATGGCGAATACCACGGTATGCTTTTAAATCTTGCAGACGTTTAATATTCATCGCAACTTCACGACGAACATCACCTTCTACCTTAAAGTTTTCTTCAATATAATTAGAAATTTTGATAACATCCGCGTCTGTCAAATCTTTTGCGCGCAAACCGTCTTTTAATTTCAACGCTTCACAAATCTGTGCAGCCTTAGCTGGACCGATACCATGAATATATTGCAACGCAATTTCAATGCGTTTTTCTGTCGGAATGTTAACACCTGCTATACGTGCCATTTTTATTTTTCCTTTTTATTTAACTGCGAAATACCAAGTCCACCTGATATTCCGATACCCATAAACCCAAAGTATTTTTTACTGTGGGCTATTTTATTTTGCCGGATAATTTTATAAAAAATCCAACAAAAGTCAAATCTTGTTTTTGCCCCCGCTAAAATTTAACCACGGAAACGTCCCTTCTTTTGTGTTTTTTTAACAACACCTGTATATTGTTTCGCAACCAAGTAAGACTGAACCTGATTAACAGTATCCAATACAACACCAGCAACAATCAATACACTTGTTCCACCAATCATCAAAGGCATACCAACATGAGTATTCAAGATAATTGGCAATACACAAACAACGATCAAATATGCAACACCAATTGCTGTTGTACGCGAAACAACATTATCCAGATATTTTACAGTCTGTTCACCAGGGCGAACACCTGGAACATATCCACCTGCATTTTTCAGACTATTACTTGTCTCTTCTGAATTAAAGATAACAGCGGTCTGGAAATACGCAAAAAACGCAATCAAAACTGTAAACATGATAATATAAGACCATGTTCCATACGTAAAGAACCCCAAGATTGTTTGAACAGTCAAATTTTCGCTTTGAACGAAACGCTGTATAAACGCTGGCAACATCATAATTGATGAAGCAAAAACAGGTCCCATAACACCAGACATGTTAATCTTGATCGGCAAATATGATGCATTTGTATTCATAACACCATTTGCCATAACTTGACGTGGATATAAAATTTGGATACGACGTTGTGCTTGTTCAAAGAAAGCAATCAGCGCAATAATACCAACAACAAATGCAACAATTAAAGCAATCATCGCAGGTGAAATCTGACCAACAGATCCCAAAGATATTACTTGCGCAATACCACCAGGAACTTCTGCAATGATACCAGCAAAGATTAACAAGGATGCGCCCTGCCCAATACCACGCGCAGTAATTTGTTCTGCCAACCACATAACAAATACAGTACCGCCAACCAATGCAATAATTGCTGATAATTCAAACGCAAATCCAGGATTAACAACAGCAGCCATACCATTAACAGGTGCCATCATTTCCAAACCACGAATAACAGCCCAACCCTGAACCACAGCCAACAATACCGCTAAATAACGTGTATATTGATTGATTTTCATACGGCCAGACTCGCCTTCTTTACGTAATTCGCCCAATGATTTACTTGTTGCACTTAACAATTGTAAAACGATTGATGCCGAAATGTATGGAAAAATGTTCAATGCCAAAACCGACATACGTGACAATGAACCACCACTAAACATATCAAACATCCCCATCATTCCACTATCACCTTGGAACAAATGCAACACAGCAGAAGCATTTACTCCTGGCAATGGAATAAATGAGCCAATACGATAAACAATCAGCGCCCCCAAAGTAAACAGAATACGTTTCTGTAAATCACTAAGGTTTCCGAAAAAGCGTTTCAAGAATTTCATTTGAATAACATTTTAACCGTTGCTTGGGCACCCAGTTTTCCTAGATGCCCAAAAATATTGTTCTTTAGTTGTTTTTAATAGAACCACCAACTTTTACAATTGCTGCTTCTGCTGACTTTGACCATTTTTCTGCAACAATATTTACTGCAGATTTAATTTCACCTTTGGCCAAAACTTTCAAACCATCCATTTTACGGTTGATGATTTTTGCAGTCATCAGTGTATCAATTGTAATTGGTGCAGATGCATCAATTTTACCACTTGCGATGAATTTTTCAATATCACCCAGGTTGATTGTGACATATTCTTTTGCAAATGGGTTATTGAAACCAAATTTTGGGAAACGACGCAAGATTGGCATCTGACCACCTTGGAATGTCGCTTGTTTACGTGAACCACTACGAGCCTTTTGTCCCTTGTGACCACGACCTGCTGTTTTACCAGAACCAGAACCCATACCACGACCAACGCGTGTAGCATTCTGACGTGCACCAAAATTATCCATCAATGCATTTAATTTCATTTCTTTTTCCTTTTGTCCTATAACTACCTATGTAGTTCTTTGTCGCATAAAAACAAGTGGTTGTTTTTATACTCGGTTAATTTTATTTGCTACGCAACACCCGATTATATACATTATATATCATTTGTTGTGTAGCTTTGTCATAATATCCTGCATACCAAAGAATATTATTACGTGCTACTTGCTTTGCTTCAACATCAGAACATTTTCTTGTTAATGCAATTTGCTTTACATAACGATGAAACA
>JAZOTB010000012.1:0-1116 GCA_045657405.1 Candidatus Enterousia sp. | reverse complement strand
TGTGGTGACGATTATCCGGACCGGTTCGATATTGTAGAAGGCAGGCTGGAATGCACTAAGTGCAGAGGCTTGACCGATGGTGGTATACGCATGCCAATCACCCCAGGGATCCTGGACGCAATGCGTTATATTTGTTTTTGTGAGAGTAAGGTGTTTATCGTCGCATTGTGTTTGAGCGCGTAGCGTAGTATAATTGCCCCGACAAATAGAAATCTATCTTAATAAAAATCAACAGATTTCAAATATTGTGTTGTTCAATCCCTCCTTTTTCAGCAGTAAAATATTACTGTAAAATCAAAAAGGAGGTTCTTAACTTGAACACAGACAAAATTTTAGCAGAATCCATCGCAAAGGACTATGCACCGAAAGAGGATTCAAAAATTGTTGCCCTGAAAAAACTGGACAATCGTGCAAAACTCCCTGCCACTATTTTTACCTACTCTTGGGGCATTGTATTTGCACTTGTTTTCGGCACAGGTATGTCCTTGGCAATGCAGGTTATCGGAAACGGCATGGTGCTTGGTATCATTGTCGGTATCGTTGGCCTTATTGGTTGCGGTGTGAATTATCCAATTTATAAGAAATTGCTTGAAAAGGGCAAGGCAAAATATGCCTATGAAATCGTGCAACTCGCCCGTGAAATCGCAGACCAATAATCAAAACTTGCAAGGAGTGGTAATATGAATAAATCCGAAAGCAAATATTTTAATACTGCCACAAAAATGGACCTTGCATTGATTTCCTTGCTGAAAAAGAAACCCTTTGAATACATTACTGTCAGCGAGATTTGCGAAACGGCAGGGGTAAATCGCTCCACCTTTTACTTGCATTATGAAACCATCGGCGATTTGCTGAATGAAACAACACGATACTTGTTAGATGGATTTTTGTCCTATTTCCCGACCGACACACAGTCGGTAGTGCTCAATCTTAAGGGCTGTGAACTGAATGAATTGGTGTTTATTTGCGATAAGTATCTAACACCATATTTCACCTATATCAAAGACCACAAAGAAGTATTTAAGGTTGCATTGGCACAAAACAAAATTTTGGGATTTGAAGATGTGTATAAGCGAATGTTTGAAAACATATTCAATCCGATTTTGGAGAGATTTC
>JAZOTB010000011.1:0-1547 GCA_045657405.1 Candidatus Enterousia sp. | reverse complement strand
GTTGGGTTTGCATTACGTGGCAACTTTGCCAACTTTTTCATTGCATCAATTCTTTCTTCTGGTGTCGCATTAACAGACATTTTTGCCTTGATTGTTTCACGCTTTTTTGCATACTGCGCAACCAGCTTTTCACGTTTATGTTGTTTGTTAATTAACGCTAATTTCGCCATTTTCTTTTACCTTTTTTAATTATTTCAAAACCAATGGCAAGCCGATTTTAGTCAGCAATGCACGTGCTTCGTCATCTGTTTTTGCGGTTGTTGCGATAACAACATCCATACCACGGATGGCATCAATTTTATCAACAGAAATTTCTGGGAAAATCAAATGTTCTTTGATACCAAAGGCATAATTACCACGACCATCAAACTTTGACTTTGACAGACCACGAAAGTCTTTTACACGTGGCAACGCAACTGTAATCAGTTTATCCAAGAAATCATACATTCTTTTACCACGCAATGTAACCTTGGTACCGATAGGCTGACCTTCACGCAAACGATATGTTGCAATAGATTTTTTTGCACGTGTGATAACAGACTTCTGTGCTGCAATTGCTGTCAAGTCTGCTGCGGCTGCATCCAATTTCTTTTTATCAGAAACGGCTTCACCGACACCCATATTCAAAACAATCTTGGTCAGTTTTGGAACTGCCAACGCATTTTTGTACCCAAATTCTTTAATCAATTCTGGCACAATTTCTTTTTCATAAATTTCACGCAATCTGCTTTGCATTTCTTTTTTCCTTATGTTGTGTTCCCGTAACAGCGGGCAACAATTTTACTTACTTAAATTTCGGCCCCAGATTTTTTTGCAACGCGAACTTTCTTACCATCTTCAACTTTGTATCCAACACGTGTTGCTTTTTTAGTTTTTGGATCAACCAATGCAACATTAGATACATGAATTGGTGCTTCGCGGTCAATGATATGACCTGGTTGTTCTTGTGTTGGTTTGATATGCCATTTACGACGATTGTCACCTTCTACGACAACACGTTCTTCTGCTGGGCGTGCTTCCAGTACTTTACCTTTGACACCCTTATATTTTCCTGAAATAACTACGACTTCGTCGCCTTTTTTAATTTTCATTTTATGACCTTCCATCTGTTATCTTAGATTACTTCTGGTGCCAAAGACACGATTTTCTGAACATCGTACTTACGACGTACTTCACGGGCGATTGGCCCAAAGATACGTGTTCCGATCGGTTCAAAGTTGTTTTTATTAATCAAAACAACTGCATTATCATCAAAACGGATGATTGAACCGTCTGGACGTTTCACAGGGAACTTTGTACGAACGATAATTGCACGTTGTACAGTACCTTTTTGTACTTTACCACGTGGAATTGCTTCTTTAATTGCGACAACGATTTTGTCGCCAACGGTTGCATAGCGACGATGAGAACCGCCCAAAACCTTGATACACATTGCTTTACGTGCACCACTGTTGTCTGCAACTGTCATAACTGTTTCATTTTGAATCATAACTTTAATCCTTTTCCTGCAGGCGGGGCAATCCCCCGCCGCTTTGTTATAGGTTCCG
>JAZOTB010000010.1:0-6121 GCA_045657405.1 Candidatus Enterousia sp. | reverse complement strand
GGTGTTATAAACAGATGGTGTGATAGGGCGGGTAAAAATTTTGAAGATTTTCATAAACAATTAAAACAAATGTCGGGTTATAAAGATTTTGTTGAAAAGTTGAAAAAAATGCCTACTTATCAGCAGCGAGAGGCATTAAAGGAAGCGATGCGTAGAGAAAAATATATGTATAGACCTTGGTAATTGCAAATTTAGTTTTTATTTGTAATAATCCACACTATGTCGAAATGTAAAAAGTTTTTTTCACAGTATGTTCTGGCTTATGTATTGTTTGCACCGGTTATTATTGCGGCGATTGTGTTTGTTTATGTGTTTTGTATTCATTCAACAGTAAAAAAATCCACTGTTTTTGAAGTTGTTCGTGGTGATTCTGTAACAGGGGTTGCGAATCGTTTGGTGAAAAATAAATTGATTGATTCCAAAGATTCTTTTATTGCGCTGGTGCGTTTTAATGGCGGTAAAATTCAAAGTGGACAATATGAAATTCCAACGTCTGCTAGTTTGTGGCGAATTACGCGTATGTTGGTATCTGGTGATGTTGCTACAACGACAGTTGTTGTTCCCGAAGGTTTAACTGTTAAACAAATAAAAAATTTGTTGCTGCAACATTCTGAATTGCGTGGGTCAGTGGAATGTGATGATAATAAAAGTCGTCCTGTATGTAATTTAAAAGATGGACAGATATTTCCTGATACTTATCGTGTAGCAAGGGGAACAAATCGTTTGGCTTTGCTAGAACTGATGCGTAAAAAGATGATTGATGTTAATAAGCATATGAAAAGTGCGTATCGTATATTGCCAAAACCACTAAAAAATTGGGATGAAGTGTTAATATTGGCGTCTATTGTACAAAAAGAAACGCCGATTGTGCAAGAAATGCCAATTGTTGCCAGTGTTTATCTTAATCGTTTGAACAAAGGTATGCGATTACAGGCGGATCCAACAGTTGTGTATGCTGTGACGGATGGTTTGGGAGATATGCGGGGCGCTGCATTGTATCGTAGCCATCTTAAAATAGACAGTCCGTATAATACCTATAGAAATTCTGGGTTGCCGCCAACGCCAATTGCTAGTGTTGGGCAAAATGCGATTCGTGCCATTATGAAACCAGCAGAAACAAATTTTCTGTATTTTGTTGCAGATGGGCAGGGTGGGCACAGGTTTTCAACTGACTATGAACAGCATAAAAAAAATCATGATGCATGGCGCGAGATAAAAAAATCTAAAAAAAATTTTTAGAAAATCGTCATTAAGTTAAAAATAATAATTATTAAAATTTATAATAATTTTTTATTAAAATAAATAAAAGCCTTGTAATCAGGCTTGTTGGGGGATTTTTGTGTTTTGTGAAAACGATTCGTAACGCGAAAAAGCATAGCATATTTTTTGATTGATTGCAAAAATCTTTGGTCTTGTAGTCAGGTTTTTTTACCTGATAAAATTGTATTGACTAGAAATAAATCTAGTACCAGTAAACTAAAACGAAAGGAAAGATAATGAAAAAATTAGCATTAACTTCTTTATTAACGGTCTTTGCAGTAACAGGTGCAAATGCGGCAAATATTATTGATGGTAATCCATTATATCGCCCAGATGCAGGCCACTTTTATAGCAACTTTGCAGTAGAATCGCATTCAGAAAATATTGAAGATTGGGCGATTACAGAAGAATTTGGATATGGTATCACATCAGATTTGGCGGTCTTTATTAAAACAGGCTTGTCAGAAGCAGAAGGTTTTGATGCTATGTCTTGGGATGAATTGACTGTCGGTTTGAATTATCGTGCATTAGATATGGGTAACTGGAAAGCAGATGTATATGGTATTTATTCTTTGGACACTGTATGGGGTGATCATGCATCATTCTTGGGCAAAGAGGTAACTGATTATACATGGACATTGGGTGTTCGTGGTGGTTATGTTGGCGATGGTTGGACATTGGCAGCACATGTTGACTTTGATTATCTGAATTCAGAATCGTTCAATTGGGATGTTGATGGTCGTCATAAATTAAGCGTCGGTTTGGATGGGCAATTGGTTCTGTGTCCAAAAATGAACTTGATTGCAGGTGTTGAATACACAGGCGTTTTGGATAACGATGTACATAACGCAGGTGTTTGGACAGGAAAGATTGGTGCAAATTATAACCTGGATGAAACCAAATATATCGGTGCATATATCATGGGTGAAATGGAACATTCAACCGGTGATTGGGAAGTTGCAGACGGAATTGGCTTTGGTGTTAATTTCGGTATAGATTTCTAAAAAATTAATTTAGAATTGTGTGTTAATAAACCTGCCGCTTGATATGTTCGGGTGGTGGGTTTTTTGTTTGTAAGTTTTTGTTCCTGTTTATTTGTTGATTTAACTGTGTTTAGAATATCTTGTATATAAATAACGAGAGGTGTTTTATGAATAAATTATTTTTATCGGGTGCGCTGGTTATAATGTCATGTGGGGCAAATGCTGCGAATGTTATCAATGGTAATCCGATGTACAGCCCATTGCAGGGACGTTTTTATAATATTTTAACACCACTGGAAGTTAATTCTGAATTTGACCGCTTTGTTATGGCAGATGAATTTGGATATGGAATTACGGATAAATTGGTCGTAATGGCCCAGACATCTGGTTCGTATGATTCGTCTGATAATCCCCAATTTGGTAAATGGTCGTGGAATCATTTGCAGGTGGGTTTGGATTGGACTGTATTTGATGTCGGGGAATATCAGTCGGAAATTTATGGTCGTGCAATGCAGGTGTATGACACGCGTCAGCATTTGGAAACAATTGCGTATAATTGGACATTGGGGGCCCAGGTCGGGCGTGTGACAGAAAATTGGACAGTTGCGGGATTGGTGGAAATTGATTATTTGAATGATGATATAGATTATGAAAATAGTGATGCATGGGCGATGACTGTTGGAATCCAGGGACAATACATTGTTAATGACAAATGGAACTGGGTTGGCGGATTGATGTTTGATTTTGATTTATATGACAAATATTATGACGGTGAACAGTTGCGTCTAAAAATTGGTGCAAATTATAATATGGACGCAACAAAATATGTTGGATTCTATGTTGCCAAAGATTTATTACACAGTTTTAAGCATGTTCCAGCGACTATTGGAATTCAATTTGGCATAGACTTCTAAAAAATAAAATCTAATGGCTTATCTAAAGCGGGTTGGCAATGGCTCATGTAACGTTGTGTACACTACGCCATTGCCAACCCGTTTATCTATACTATTATCTTTTATTTTTTATGCTAATCACTGGCTGTGAGCGTGTTGCGTCTAAAAAATCGTAAAATTAATTCTTTATAGATTTTATTTAATCTGCTATAGTAGTGATGAATTCGCAGGGATGCGGGTTCGGGGCCTTCAAAAGCCTTCGTATCAAGCCGGTGCTTTTTGTGCCGTTTTATTGCTGCCTCCCTG
Organism: Candidatus Enterousia sp.; assembly: GCA_045657405.1. Taxonomy (GTDB): domain Bacteria; phylum Pseudomonadota; class Alphaproteobacteria; order Rs-D84; family Rs-D84; genus Enterousia. The sequence goes on along the minus strand of JAZOTB010000010.1, from coordinate 2,679 downwards.
TTTTGTCGGGGGTGCTGTTGGTTATATATTGAAGGCCAATGGGATCATTGCTTGATATGATTTTTGAACACCCCGACCGTCTGCTTGCGACGGTCTTTTTTTTTATTTTTTTCTAGAAAGGTGGGAGGAATGAAGATTTTAATTTGTTTGTTGGGTCTTTTTGTGTTTATTGGCAATACATGGGCGTCGGGTAATAAGAATTTTGAAAAAAGGTACTGGGAAATTGTTCGTAAACATAATAGCAAACATGGTGGGAATGCTGTTTATAGATCAGATACGTATGATAAAAAATTCGAACAAAGAATGCGTGGCTTATGTCGCGATATGTTGTTCCAATCAAAAACGTTAGGTGTTAGTTTACAATTACAGGTAGCCAGTTGTGATTTTTGTTTGCGCGATGTTAAAATTAACAAAGAGATTTGCGAAAATTCATATTTGGAGGATCTTGTCGCAATAAATATGGGGATTATAAAATATGCTCTGTGGGAAACAGAAGATATCGATATCCAGCAGTCAAGACAATGGCCGGTTTTTGCTGTTGATTCAGCATTTAAATTTGTGTGTGCGCCAGATGTTATGAAAGACGAGCAAGAAAAGTTTACTGCCTATTTTATGGATTGGTTTGGGCCACCCAAAACAACAAGCGATGGTTTGACAGGTTATACAGTAGATCGTGATACAGGTCGTATTTATACTAGAACTTTTATACCGTGGAATTTTTCTGGCGCGTGCCATGATTTTTACATGTATCTGATAGATAGCAGTCGGTCAATGTCTTTGGTGGATATAGCAAAAAAGTGTATGAATACAATTAACGATACTTTAAGCTGTAGAGAATATGTGTTGCGTTTAGTTGAATTTAGCCAAAAATCAATTGATAATATTTCTATTGGTAAAATTAATGATATTGTTGGTTCTGATGATAAGTTATATACGCAAGATAAAAAATTTTATGTGAAGTACGAATATGCAAGAATACATGGTTTTTTAGAGGAGAAATTTTTAAAATTATTTACTGCAGCAGGTAAAGAGATTGGAGTGTGTCCTTCTTGGGACAGGTGTAAAGTTCATGATGATAATTATACTCGTTATTCATTTATGATATCAAATCCGACGTTCTTAGATGAAAATTTAGCTGATTATAGTAAATTAAAAAAAGGCTTAATTCTTGGTAGTTATGATTTTGGAGAGCGTGGAGATTTTGTGATTAATGATATGCTTATGAATTTAAAACAACAGTTGTCAGAGCTTAAAGTTTGTATAGATAAACAGGGTTGGGGTGCGATAGACTCAATGGATTTAAATGGTAATTATTGGTCGTTGGGACTTGACCAGTGTGGAAACAATTTAGAAGCAGATACAGCAGAGGTTGTGGTTTGTAAGTTCAAAGTTTTAAGCGAGATGTCGGACGTTGATGAAAGTGGCTTTCTGGCTGATATGTATGGAAAAAAATTGTTCGATGACAAAAAGGATGCTTTGAGAAGCATGGCTATTCAAATAAGCGCTGGGCTATTTCAAGCAAAGAAAACGCTGTCCTTGTGTGAGAATTACGATTTAGATTAACTGCGGACTAGGTTCCTGTTTATATATCCTTTTTCGTTGTTTACAATGTCAGTACGAAAGGAGAGAAAATATGAAACGGATATTTTTTATTTCTGGTGCGCTGGCAATAGTTTCTAGTATGGCAGATGCGGACAATATTATAAATGGTAATCCGTTTTATAGTCCGATGAAGGGGCGTTTCTATAATGTCTTGACACCAATTGAATTTAATACAAAGTTTGAACAGTTTTATCTACGTGATGAATTTGGTTTTGGAATTACAGATGCTTTGACTGTGTCGCTATCTACAGTTGCTTCGTATGATTCGTCTGATAATCCCGAATTTGGCAAGTGGGTGTGGAATAATCTGGGATTGGAATTAGATTGGTCTATATTGGGGCAGGGTGAAAATCAGGCTGATATATACGTAGGGGTTATGCAAGTGTATAATACCAAGCATGATTTAGAAGCGATAGAATATGATTGGAAAATTGGTGCACGTGTAGGGCGTATGACAAAAAAATGGACCTTGGCAGGTGTTGTAGAGATAAATTATATCAAAGATGATGTATCTCAATATGATAAAGATGCTTGGGCAATGACTGTTGGTATTCAAGGGCAATATTTGCTAAATTCGCATTGGAATATAACAGGTGAATTAGATTTTGATTTTGATTTATATGATGTGTATTATAATGAAACGCGGTTGCTGTTTGAATTGGGGGTAAATTATAATATAAGTCCAACAAAATATATCGGCATATATACATCAAAAGATGTAACGCGTGATTTTGATGTTGCGCCCATGGTATTTGGTGGGCGTTTTGGAATAGATTTTTAGTAAAAAATCCTGCTAAACCAGCAGGATTTTTTGTGTCTGCACATATAATTTTTTTGTCATTTTTTACTTTTGGCTAAATTCCTAGTTTTTTGGGCTTTTCAAGCGAAATTCTTATGAATTTTTCCCAGATTTTTCTTGACAATGTCAGGGGGGGCGGTTATAGTATATTCGCTTTCTGTGTAAACAAGGAAAGCAAGAAACACATGAAACCGCTTGCGTTTTCAGAATTATAATCCGGCGTTAAGTCGTTGAAATAACTCTGATAAGCGGGTTTTGTGCAGACTAAAAACAGGTAG
>JAZOTB010000009.1:0-2073 GCA_045657405.1 Candidatus Enterousia sp. | reverse complement strand
ATTTGCGGATACAGTTGTTTATCGCAACATCTATATCCGCCATTGACATATGTATCATCAAATCCCATACCCGTTCCAATATCTCGTCATACTTGTAATCACTAAATCTGTAATTATCCCAAAAATAATACAATATTTGTTCTGCCTGTGCATAACTCAAATCCTTGATATGTTCTGGGAAATTAAAACGTGGATGCGCCGCCCGATACATATCCAGTTTTTCCTGATTTACGGCATATGCATTTATAAGTGCTTTATTTGTTTTTATTCTCGGTCCTGCATATTCTATAACTTCATCAATCCAAGTGTCGATTGGATGCCCCCATGAAGCCACAGGAATCAATAAAGTCAATAAAATCACCATCTTTTTCATACATGCATTATGACAAATCAGATAATAAAAAATCAACATGAATTGAAAAATCATCACGCCCATAAGTGTTTGTTTCTTTTAGCAGATTAAAATTTTGCAAAATGATATAATAAGGTGCCAAGTAAAGAATCCATCCAAGATATTATTGCTGGACTCAATGCGAGCCAGAAAGAAACTTTATAGTTTTTCTTATACAAAAAATACAATGATATTGGAATAAAAAACAACAGCGCAGCGCAAGAAGACACAAGGTTGGTTAAATATACATCTGCACTGCGCCATGCCCAGCCCATAGATTCACCACCCCATGGACAATGACCAAATGGAAACGCATCACGACATTCTTTGATAAAAAATTCATAATAATCATTAAGCAGTCCGTACAAAAACAACACATTTATGTCAAGACAAATTATCGTGCCGCGTTTCCATATAGCCCTTTTGCTAGTATTTTACATGTACAATCAGGTCGTTTTCGGTAATCATCACCTATACCAAACCCAATATTAAATAATACAGTATGTTGCATATTGGGTATATCAATAATCCCAGCAATGGGATAAAAAATATTTTCTTTTTGTAAATTGGTGCAAGAATGTATCCCAACCACATTAGCAGACCCAAAATTATGAAAATGCATAACAAGTCATAGCGCGCCATGCAGATATCTGCTTTATGACCATCCAGATGCATGCATACATTCCACCATATATCTTCGTTTTTTGCAATTCGCCCGAAATAAGCCAAATCACTTAAAAAGAAGAAGAACAATCCCGCCAGGAATACGGAAATATAATAAAACAAAGAGTATTTTTTTTGTTCCATGCCAAGCCTTATTTCTTTATGATTAAATAATATAATTTATAGCTGCAACAACAGCGGATAAAACGATATAACTTATAATCGCAACAATAAAAGCTAATGATAAAATCCAACCCCATTTCCACTTATATGGTTTCCATGATAAACACATTAAAAACAGACCAAGCAAAAAGGTTGCGCTTATAATTGTAATATCAACATAACGCAGGCAGTGATATTCGCACAAACCGTAAAATAAAGTGTCCCATTTTGAAGAAGACAGCATGTTTGAATCAAAATAGAATACAAACATAGTGACAAAAGAAATAAAACCATATGTTGCTAATGTTTTTGTATTTTTCATAGCAGGACACTTTTTTTATATCTAATACTCCACCTTGATAATTAAATCATTCCCTATATAATCAAATAACGCAACAAAATTGTCAATATTTGATGTTAAGTCGATACATCCAGCCGAGCCAGGAACCCAACCGCCGTGAATACTAAAATCATCACAACCGTATATTTGGGTTTATTTTTGAACAACTAAAATTTTGCATAATGATATAACAAGGTACCAAGCAAAGAATCCGTCCAAGATATTATAATCGGACTTAACACAAGCCAGAAAGACACTTTATAGTTTTTCTTATACAAAAAATACAATGATACTGGAATAAAAAACAACAGCGTGGCACAAGAAGATACCAGATTTGTTAAATATACATCTGCACTACGCCATGCCCAGCCCATAGATTCACCGCCCCATGGACAATAATTAAACGGAAACGCATCACGACATTCTTTGATAAAAAATTCATAATAATCAGTAAGCAGTCCATATAAAAGCAATATATTTATACCAAGACAAATTATCGTGCCACGTTTCCATTTTT
>JAZOTB010000008.1:0-1623 GCA_045657405.1 Candidatus Enterousia sp. | reverse complement strand
GATCCGACTTGCGCATTGTAGGGTAAAACAGCAATATCAAAGGTGCGCACTATAACAAAAAACAGATAAAACACATTGCCATTTCAAAAAATTATCGTATCTTTGCATGCGCATTGTAGGGTAAAACAACAAATCAAAAGGTGCGCACTATAACAAAAAACAGATAAAACATATTGCCATTTCAAAAAATTATCGTATCTTTGCATGCGCATTGTAGGGTAAAACAACAAATCAAAAAGTGCGCATTGTAGGGTAAATCCACAATTCCAAATGTGCGCATTATACACAACAAATACTACAACACACTGATATGATTACATTTAAACGAAAAATTTACAGCAAGTTATTAGACTGGAAAGGAACCACAAAAGGTCAGAAAGCTCTACTAATAGAAGGAGCTCGCCGAATTGGCAAATCTACCATAGCAGAAGAGTTTGCAAAATCAGAATACAAAAGTTATATTATTATTGATTTTAATAATACAACAAAAACCACATTGTCAGCTTTTGAGAATCACCTAAATAATCTCGACACTTTTTTTATGATTCTTTCTGCCGAATATGGCATAAAACTATACCACCGCGAATCATTAATAATATTTGACGAAATTCAAAAATATCCACAGGCCCGCGAAGCGATTAAATATTTAGTTGCTGATGGACGATACGACTACATAGAAACTGGATCTTTAATATCAATTAAAGAAAATGTTGCCAATATCACCATTCCATCCGAAGAACGCAGAATACTAATGCACCCTATGGACTTCGAAGAATTTGCTTGGGCTATGGGAGAAAAAGAATTGATTGAATACATCCGCAAATGCTTTGATGAAAAACAACCATTAGAACAAGGACTACACAACAAAGCCATGCTATTATTCCGTCAATATATGATTGTTGGAGGAATGCCAAAGAGTATAGTTGCCTATATCGAAAACAATCGTGATTTTGCAATGGCAGACATCGAAAAACGAGATATTCTTGCACTATATCGCAACGATATGATGAAAATAAAATCAGGTTATCGCTCAAGCGTAGTTGCCATATTCGACCAAATTCCAGGTTTTTTATCTAAAGCAGAACGACGTGTCATGTTAAACAAAATAGAAAAAGGTGCTACATTCCCTAAATATCACGACACATTTTTTTGGTTGTCCGATTCAATGATAGCAAACCAATGCTTCAATTGCTCCGATCCACATGTGGGACTATCACTAAACGAAGACCGCACATACGTAAAATGCTATATGGGCGACACTGGGCTACTCATCAGTCACACATTCAACGAAAACGAAATAGCCAACAACGAACTATACCGTGAAATTCTTTTAGGCAGATTATCTATAAACGAAGGTATGTTTTTCGAGAATGCCATAGCACAAATGTTGGTTGCCTCTGGGCACAAACTATATTTCTACACCCACTATAATACCGAAAAACACCGCAACGATATAGAAATTGATTTTCTCTTATCTAATAATAGCAAACTTAAATACAAAATATATCCAATCGAAGTAAAATCAAGCGAACGCTACACTACAACATCACTTGAACGATTTCAAACAAAATTTCATGACCGCATTGGTGGTTGTTATGTAATCCATCCCAAAAACCTAAAACA
>JAZOTB010000007.1:0-39579 GCA_045657405.1 Candidatus Enterousia sp. | reverse complement strand
GGGCTTTGATTTTGTTGCGGGCATAGTACAAAGGCTAGTATGCAAGCCTTCCAAGCTTGAAATGCGGGTTCGATTCCCGCTGCCCGCACCAAGGATTGGGCGTGCGCCGGAGTTGGAGAGCCGGGGCAGACTGTAAATCTGTTGGCTTAAGCCTGAGCTGGTTCGAATCCAGCCACTCCCACCAAAATAAAAAAACGGCCTTTTGGTCGTTTTTTATTTTTGTGGATGTGTTTTATGGGTTTGAATCACGCAATCGATAGATTGCCGGTTCGACAACGAGTAGATTTTGCAAACATAGTGCAGCGAAATCGTCAGGAATGCCCCGCAGGCATTTATGCCGAGGGAATCAGTCACTCTCACCAAAAGATACACCGCACTTCAAAAGTGCGGTTTTTCTTTGGAATTTTAATGATTTTATGGGTTATATAACGGTGTTTTTGAAAATAACTAATTTTATCAATTTGTTAATAAATTGATTAATTCTAGGTTATATGCAACTATACGAATATGAAATACAAAATAAAGTCTGTTTTAAAAAATATAGGTTTTTGTTCAACAGATATAGAATATATATCAGATGATATTATATGCACTTATAACTTATCGGAACGGGGGTATCATGGTATAAAACATATTTTAGATATGTTGATGAATTTTGATGATTTTATGGTGCATTCTGGTTGTTCAGACAAGATAAGCAGCCCTAATGAATTTGCTTTTGCGATATTGATGCATGACTATGTAAATGGAGGTGAAAACGATATAAAACTTAGTATAAATAAAATGAAACAATTTTTATATAGAATTTCTTTGCAATATGATTGCAGATATGTTGAAAAATTGATATGTGCCACAGATTATAAAAATTGTTTAAAGTTTGATTTTGAACAAGGAGTAATGCAAGATTTAGATTTGAATATTTTGGGCGCATCAAAAGAAATATATGATGAATATTCAAACAAAATTAGAATCCAATATAAAAAATATCCTGATACAATATTCAATCCAAGACGAATAGAAATATTAAATAAATTTCTAAACAAAACATATATTTTTAATACAAAATATTATCGCGATAAATACGAAAAAATCGCACGCGACAATTTGACACGAGAAATACGCAAACTAAAAAGCCGGTAATCAATATTTCAAGGCGCACCTTTATTTATATGCTTTCACCTGTTGCATAAGTTTGCCGAATTGTTTTTTATCTTTTGTAATTGCTGTTTGTGTTGTATAATCAATCATTATGGGAACGGTTGCAAAAACAGATATTATTAGGCAGACAATAATTATTAATGATGATTATATCCTTAAAAATCGTCGTGTTGATGGTGTGATTGCTTTGCGTATGGGATATGCGGATATAGAAAATAAACGAATTTTTATTAATAACTTTGTTGTTGATAAAAACGTAAAACTGTTATCCAAGTCTAATATAGCAGATTTAAATCGCAGAATAAATTCTGTGGATGAGGGCGATATTATCGCACATGAATCTCAGCATATTCATAATGGTGCTATTGGATATCATTATTTGGCAAATTCAGATAATATTTATGAATGTATGATGTTGGGATTGGCAGATGAAATGTCTGCGATGATTGCTGGATATTTTCATAAGTATAAAAATATTGATGCGGCGATGGCGGAAACAATTAAAAATTTGTCTGGTGATGTTCGCAGTAAATATATTGCAGGGCAATTTTCAAATCACTGTATCCGTTTGCAACAGGTGCATGGAAAAAATAAAAATTTGTATGAACATAAATTTGATTCCAATAAAATTAATAAATTGTTGAAATATTATTTTACTGTTGATGGGGTTTGCTTGATGGATCTGATGTCTAAACAAGCTAAGATGGAATTTAGTACATTTATAGTTGATATAAAGTCTGATATAAAAAAGCACATTGAAAAACAAATAATTATGTCTAAGAATAATCAAAAAGACATTTGAATGTTTTTTGTCTATCATAAAAAAACACCCCGTTTGGGGTGGTTTTTTGTGTTTTTTATTCTTCTATTTCATATTCTTCAATGTATGTACGTTTAACAGAATCTGGTTTTGCGGATTGATACTCTGGTGTTGAAATTGTTGTTTCATCAGATTCAATTGTTACTATGTTTTCTGGTTGTATTTTGTGTTGTTTTTTTACGTTTGCGCCAATTGTTTTACTGTGGTATTTGTTTCGTAATCTTTCGGGTAAACGTATATAGTCGTTTGGATTTAATCCATCTGTTTCCATGTCCATCGCATCTGCAGGTGTTATATCTTGTTGGTCAATGCTGTACATTGGTGTTAAAAAGTTTGTAGCAGAACGTCTAATTTCGGTTGGTGTGCCAGTTCCATTTAATTTCATAATACGTAATGCACGTTCATTGTTTCCATTTTGTTTAATTTTGAATAGACCGTCAGTACCAATATAACCGCTTGGTGATAATAAATATTCTGCATTAGTTTTGTTTGAACTTAACATATTCATAACAAGGTTTATCGCATCGTATCCAAAGCCGGATAAATGATTCGGTTTTGTGCCCATTATTGTTTCATATGTTGCAGAAAATCTGGTGTCTGTATCAGGTAATGTAGCATATTTTGCGCCACTTAATGTATAGTCTGATGCGATGTCAGAACCATCCCACATTGTTGTTCCATAAAATGCAGCATCGCGAGAGCCGATGTTATAGTAACGTAAGAATGATGCAAGTGCCTTTGTGTCATCGCCATTGCCAAGGAACAAAATTGCATCGTACGGTACATTTCCAACGGTTTCTGTCTTTTCTAGTTTTGTTAATTGTGTGTTCAAGTTAGATTTTTCAATTGGTGTTAATTTTTCGCTTGTTAAAATGTCTGAAATAATTTGGCGTGCGCGCGTGTGTGCCATTGTGCGTGCGTTGTACATGGATGCAGAACTTGCTGCATTTTTAATTGATTCCGAATCTTTTTCTGTGTAAAAGAATATACCAATTAGTGGCATTTCATAAATTTCTGCAGCAGCTTTTGCGGTACCTGCCATCAAGTGACCAGATTTATTGTCTGGGGCAATAATAATGAATTTTTTTGCATCATCAGATTTCATCTGTTTTACAATTTCTTCTACGCTGTTTGTAGGCATTAATGCCATTGTCATAACCCCATCACCAATCGCGTTTGCATCAGATGTAAAAGATAATACGGGTAGTGATGCAGGTTTTGCGTTCCGTAATGCCTTGGCATCATTGGCGAACAAAGGGCCGATTATTGCATCAGGTGATGTCATTAAAACGTTTGTAATTGTGTTGTGTATATCTGGTACTGTGTCATAAAAAGATACGGATACATTATCGGAATTTCTTTCTAATACAGCCATTTCAACAGATGCACGAATTGATTTTCCAATTTGTGCATTGTTGCCGGATAATGGTAATAAAACAGCAATGTTTTGATGGATTTCATTGTTGTCAAAAGAACCATACATGTTGAATGTATCTTTGTTGTCTAGTTTGGTTGGTTGGCCAATAATAATATCTTCTGGCACAGACCAATCTGTGTCATAATCAATTTTATAGCCAGAACATCCAACTAAAATAATGCTTGTAACTAAATAAGTAAAAAATCTGTTTATATACATTGAAAAATCCATTTTATTTTGTATCATTTTACTATAAAAGGATTACAAATGCAATCAGGGCTTTATATTGTTGGAACACCTATTGGGAATTTGTCTGATATGTCGCCACGTGCGATAGAGGTTTTGAAATCTGTTGATTTAATAGCCGCAGAAGATACTAGGGTTTTTGGTAAACTGGCATCGCATTTTGATATAAAAACAAAACGTATTTCTTGTCATGAATATAATGAACGTGATGTTGTGCCGGGACTGATTGAAAAAATTCAATCTGGGTTATCTATTGCGGCGGTTAGTGATGCTGGTATGCCAGGAATTTCTGACCCTGGTTTTAGATTGGTGCGCGCTGCGCGTGAAGCAGGGGTCGGCGTGTTTGTTGTTCCTGGACCTGTGGCGGCTATTTCTGCGTTGGTTTTGTCAGGTTTTCCAACAGATAGATTTACATTTTGTGGTTTCTTTGATGAAAAAAAATTGCGTGATGACAATAAAATACCACATACAATTATTTATTACGAAAGTCCCAATCGTGTTATGAATACAATTGCTGCATTTGCACGTGTTATGCCAGAACGTAAAATTGCGATTGTGCGTGAAATTACAAAAATTCACGAAGAAGTAATTGTTGGATATCCTTCTGATTTAATAAATATAACATCGCCAAGGGGGGAAATAGTTATTGTTGTAGGACCACGACCTGAACATAAAATGACAGACGATGAAATAAGTAGTATTGTTAATGATATTGCTGCGACTTCTATGAAAAGCGCGGCTGCGGATTTGGCTGTTCGGGCAGGAATTTCAAAAAAGGAAGCATATAAATTATTATTAGAGCAGGGGGATAAATGATGATAAAATTTGTTGGCAGTTTTGAAACAGTGAAGTCATTGCCAAAAACTCAATTTGCTGAATATGCTTTTATCGGTCGCAGCAATGTTGGAAAATCTTCATTGATAAATGCGATTGTTGGTACATCAATTGCTAGAACATCTAATACACCTGGTCGTACACAAAGCTTGAATTTATTTAATTTAGATGATCGTGTAATGATTGTTGATTTGCCTGGTTATGGTTATGCCAAAGTATCTAAAACAGATGCTATGCGTTGGTTAAATAGACTGGAAGAATATTTGTTAAATCGTAGTCAGTTAAAACGATTGTTTATTTTGATTGATTCTAGAATTGGGGCGCGTGATTCTGATTTGGATTTAATGGATTTTTGTGATGCTAATGCAATTCCTTATCAAATCGTTTATACAAAAAAAGATAAAAAAGTTCGCGAACAAAAACAGGTTGAGATTGTTCATACAGAACATGGTGCAATGGTTCCAGAAATATTGAATACATCTGCAGAAAAGAAAACTGGATTGGATAGTATAAAGGCGACACTTGGTATCAAATAATAATATTTTTTATGCAACAAATCCTGCCAGACTTGCTGATGCATTGTGGAATGTTATGTCCGGTTCAGGTATTGATATTGCTGATATGTTGGTGTTTTTGCCAAGTCGTCGTGCGGTTCGTAGTATAGAAAAACTAATTGCACAAAAAATGGGTGGCGTAGCAATGTTGCCTATGTTGGTGCCTTTGGGTGAAGGGGTAGATGAAATTGATGAAGAAGCAGAATGTATTGGTGAACTTTCCGATATAGAACGTGTTGTTGTTTTGGCAAAGTTATTAGCAGCAGATGCAAATGTTGCGACATTGTCTAATGCGTTGGTTTTGGCGCGTGATTTAATGCGTATGCAAGATTATCTTGAAAATGAAGGTGTTGCGGCAGATACAATTGATTGGGCAAGTTTGATAGATGATAAATATGCTACGCATTTTCAAAACAAGGCAAAAATTTTAAATATTTTATCTGGTTTTATGCCAATGTATGCTAATGGTCGTTTAACAAAAACACAGGTCAGAAATCGTGAAATCCGCAATTGGATAAATTATTTAGATAAATATAAATTAGTTATTGTATGTGGTTCTACAGCCAGTGTTCCTGCAACAGCAGATTTAATGCGTGCCGTATCAAAAATACCAAATGGAAGAATAATCTTGTCTGGTAAAATATCGGGACGGGTACAAGATTTAGAATTGGAAACTAATCCGTATAATTCTGAGTATAAATTTCTAGATAGTTTGAATCTTAAGCCAGATGATGTTTTGCCAATTGATGTTGGAGAATCTGCAATTGATTTTATGAATTATGCATTTGGAAATGATTGTTCAAAGACAACTATAGATAATAATTTATCTGGGTGTCATTTGGTCGTTTGTCCTAGCGAGGCAACAGAAGCGATTGCTGTTGCAAAAATTACACAACAAAGTTTATTAGAAAATAAATCGGTATTGGTTATTACTCCGGATGCAGCTGGGAATCAACGTATTGCGACTGCGTTTGATTATGTTGGAATTGATGCAGATTTTTCTTCTGGGGTGCCGGGGACAATGACACAAACCGGACGTGCCTTGTTGAATATGTTTGATGAATGGATAGAATCTAGGTCGTCTTGTTTTGATAAATTATATGCGCAATGTGATTTTAATTTATTTGATATGATTGCAAAAATCATAGATGAAAAATTAATTGACTTTAAGCCGGAATTTGTTGTTGATGATGATACAAGTGTACAAATTTGGACTGGGTTAAAACAGATGTCGGATGCATTGATGTCTGCTGGTGTAAAGTTAGATATCTTAGATGCACGCGCGTTTGTTGCAGATGTGTTAAATTCTGTATCTCAACGTAAAACGATGCAAGCAGATGCAAATGTTGTTGTGTTGGGGACAATTGAATCGCGTATGCAGACCGCAGATGTTATTATTTTAACGGGGTTGAATGATGGTATGTTTCCTGCCCAAGGTTATGAAAACGCATGGTTGCCACGACATATTGCAAAACGAATTGGGTTGCCATCCCCAGATAGAAAAGTGTCATTGCAATCTTTGGACTTTATGAATTTGTCTTGTGGAAGTAAAGTTTACTGGTTGCGATCATCTGTGTCTAGTGGTGTTCAGACAACAGAATCAAGATTTTTATCACGTATGATTGCAAGGAATGCGAATGTTGATTATGAAACAGGTCAAGATATATTAAATGCGATTGCTGATTTAGATGATGTTCTTTCTTGTCCTTTGTTGCAGGATATACCTGTGCCTGACGCAGATTGGTCGGATGTTTATGTTACAGATTTAGAATATTTGATTCATAATCCATATGCATATTATGTAAAACATATTCTGGGGTTGCGTGTGTTGGATGATTATTGGATTGGACCGGATGCGCGTATCTTTGGAAATTTAGTTCATAAAGTAATAGAAGAGGCAACAGATTTGCGACCAGATGTGTTGGTGGCTCAGATGGATGCATGTGCGCTGGAAAAGTTGGGTCGTGGCAGTGTGTTGTTCCATTTTTGGCATAAACGTTTTGTGGAAATCGCACCTGTTATTGCAAACGAGTTAACAAAGATAGAAAATAGAAAATCGGAAATTGGGGGCACGGTGAAAATTGCAGGACGTAATGTTCGTGCACGTGCAGATCTTGTCTGGGATGGTGGGGTAATGGATTTCAAAACTGGTGCTGCACCTAGCAAAAAACAGTTGCTGGATGGTAATATGCCACAATTACCATTAGAGGCCTTTATGTTACAGTCGGGCGGATTCAAAATTCAAACAGGTTTATTATCTAGGGCGCCGATTATGAAGTTTTTGCAGTTAAAGAATAATGATGTTCGTGTAATTGAATATGATGCACAGACAACACAAATGATGATAAATGCATCTGTGGCAAAGGTTACAGACTTGTTTAATATGTATTCTGCTGGGGGGGCAGGATATGAATATCATGATACAAATGATAGAAAGTATAAACAGTATGACGATTTTGCTCGCAGAAATTAAAAATAAAGCCGACATTTAATTAATGTCGGCTTTATTTTTATTCATGTTTATCTGGGTATTTACCTTCTATCAAATTCTTGCGAACCTGATGGTGTTTTACCTTTTGTGTACCTGTTGTAGGTAAATCTTCAGTTGTCATTGCATAGTGTGTAACCCATTTATAGCTGGCAACTTTTTTGTTTGCAACCGTAATTGCGGCACCCAATTGTTCTAGTGTCATACCTGGTTCAACACTGAATACACCGTATGTAACGGTTTTGTCTTTGACTGTATGTTCAAATACAGCAACGTTTTTAACGCCTGGAATTGTAATAAACATACCTTCTAGTTCGTCTGGATAAACGTTTTTACCACTGTCCAAAACGATTACTTGTTTTTTGCGTCCAGCAAAATGTAATTCGCCGTTTTTGTCCATTGTAACCATGTCGCCTGTGTTAAAGAAGCCACGTTCGTCAAAGATTTCTTTGTTTGCTTCTTCGTTGTTTAGATAACCACCAAATACTTGGTGACCACGCAACCACAAAACGCCAACACCGTCTTCGTTTTTATCGCGAATTTCACATTCGTTATTTAATGTTGGAGCACCAAACGCAAATGGTAAACGTTTTTTCGTTGGCTTGGAGATACAGATTGGACCAACGGTTTCTGTTAGACCATAGCCTTGGATAAATGTTAAGCCAAGACGTTCATAGAATGTTTCTACTTCTGGTTTTGTTGCTGCACCACCTGCAATTAACAAACGTGCGCGTCCACCAAACACATCCAAGATAGGTTTCTGTACTTTGCGTACCAAAAATCCAAGTCCCATTTTTTGTAATAATTTACCGTATTTCAATACAAAAGATACCAACCCCCATTTTTTCTGTGCTTTGACGTTATCAATGATTTTGTTACGGAATACTTCCCATAATCTTGGTACAGCAGGAATAACTTGAGGGCGGAATTTTTTGAAGTCAGCCATAATTTCTTTTGGATTGATTGTTGGTTGTAATAAAACACCTGCGCCATAATGCAATGTTGCCAAGATTTCAACTGCAAAGCCAAATACGTGATACATTGGTAAGAAGCCATACAGGTAATCACCAGGTTTTATCCATTCTGCCATAGATTCCAAAGAATTTGTACATTCAACAATGTTAAAGTGTGTTAATGGAACAACTTTTGGTACACCGGTTGAACCAGATGTAAATGACATTGTTGCGATGTCCAAAGATTCTACGTTTGCAGGTTTTAATTCTGGTTTAACTTTGCCATCTTTTTTTGTTATGTCATAAAATTTGAATTTGCTTGTTTTGTAAACAAAAGATTTTTCTGCACAAACCATGTGACAATTTGTAATAGATGCCATATTGTCGTATTCAAATGGTGTTAAATTTGTGTCTAGTAATAATACTGTTCCACCCAGATACCAAATTGCGAACATTGTAATTGGAAATTCTGGGATGTTGTGTGACAGGATACCAACTATGTCACCTTTTTTTACGCCTGCTGTATCAAGTGATGCAGCGCGAGCTTTGACCAAGTTAATGAAATCTTTGTATTTAACGCCTTCGCGGACCAGATATAGATTATCAGGCCATGTTTGCGCGGTGCGTTCTAGTAACTGATACATATTCATAGTATAAAATTCCTTGTTGTTTTTATATTGGACAGAGGTTATTATACATGACATAAAATAGGATTGCAATTATGAAAATTTTGACTTTGAACATAAACTCTATTCGTGCACATATTGAAAGTTTTTTGGATATTTTACGTCGTGGTGAATATGACGTAATAATGGTTCAAGAATTAAAAGTTGAAACAGCAAATTTCCCACATATGGTATTTGATGAATTTGGATATAATATCAAGGTGTTTGGACAAAAATCTTGGAATGGTGTTGCTGTTTTTTCTAAGTTTTCTATTGAAGATGTAACATTAGGGTTGCCAACGTATCCAGATGTAAATGCTAGATTTATTGAATGTGTAATTGATGGTCGTGTTCGTATAATAAATGTATATATGCCAAATGGTGATACTGTGGCATCGCCAAAGTTTCCATATAAATTAGAATGGATGAATGCTTTTACAAAGTATATTGAACAGTATATTGATTCACCAGAACCGGTTGTTATTGGCGGTGATTTTAATGTTGCAATTCAAGATCGTGATATTTGGAATCCAAAAAATTATGAAGGAATTGCTATTTCTGCACCCCAAGCACGCGAAATTATGAATTCTTGGTTGCAATCGGGTTGGATGGATGCGTGGCGACATTTACACCCAGACCAGATAGATTACACATGGTATGGATACCGTGGTCGCGATACTGTTGGAAATAAACAGGGGTTGCGTTTGGATTATTTTTTGTGCAATAAAATCGCAGCAAATATGGTGCGCGCATGTGAAATAGATATGGAACCAAGATTGGCAGAAAAACCAACGGATCATTGTGGTTTGATGTTGGAATTAAAATAATAATATACGTTTTATTGCTTGGAATAGGTGCTTGTTTATGGTAAAATGACAGGGATATTAAAATAGGATGGAGATATGAAAAAGTTTTTATTTCTTTTGATTTTAGGCGTTTCTGTTTTTGGAACAAATGCATTCGCAGAAGATGTGTGTAATAAGGTAGTACCTGTAACATATGATAGTCAGGCGCCTGGTGATGATGAATTTTTATATGCTAGCAAGGATGATTATGAAGCGGCTTTGAAAAATTATAAAAAAGATTCAAAATCTGGAAATGTTAAAGTTTATGAATGTGATAAGGTTAATTCAGGATCTTGCACAGATGGTCAAGTAGTTACATTGGCTCCTGGACATTATTTTCAAGGTAAACCAGTATCTGTTACTACGAAGTATGAGTGTAAGGCAAGGGCGATGGCTAATGACAAATGGGTTGCTGTTGAACAGATTAAAGCACCAAAAGTGTCTGGATGTACTTCACTTGATTATGGTTTTATTGAAAAGGGACATAGCTATGCTACTCTTTTGACCAAAGAACAATGTAAGAATGCCACTATCATAGACGATTCTGGAACAAAATTTGCGTTGACATGTGTGGATAAAGGTGATTCGCAGACTTTGGAATGTTGGGCAGCAGAATGCATGACAGGTTCAAAACCAGAAAATGGTAAGTGTGTGCCACTGGTGCCAAGTGATGGTGAGAAAAAAGGTAATACATGCGTGACAAGAAATTGTGCAGGTTTAACAGGTGATGTGTTAAAAGAATGTACTGCATGTTGCGGTGTAAAAACATCGGTTGCAAAGTGGACTAATAACAAATGTGTTTGTAGTAATGCTGGGGAAAAGTTTGTTATAAATTCAAATGGAAAAACAGGTGTGTGTATCCCAGAGAAAACAGAAGAAACTGAAGAAACAGAAAAGTTTACTTGTGCAGATAAATTGGTTAGCGAACTAAAGTTAGTGCTAACAGAATGTGATAATTCCGAACTAAATGTTTTGGTTCAACAGTTTGTAACATTGTGTCAAAGTGGTATAACAAGGGAAGAGTATGACACATTGTATTCTCAGGTAAGAGTATTGATTGAAGAAACATGTCCAAGCGTCTTGGAACAAGATGAAAATGATAAAGATGAAAATGTAACAACAGAAACTAAAGTTGATATTATCAAAGATGCAGGTGCAGCATTGAATGCAATATTTGAAGATTTTGATGTCAGTGTATGGCGTGACGCAGAAGGTAAATTTAATACTGCACGTTTGGCATCTGATTCTATTGCGGCGGTTGTGCTTGGTACAGCAGGCGGTTTGATAACCAGTAGTGTTATGAAAAAACATCAAGTAGAAGATGGTTTTGAAGATTTACAATGCACTGTTGGTGGTCAGCCAGTCGCAGGTTATGGCGATGAATTTAGGGTTGGTATCCAATAAGAAATGCCCCGTATGGGGCATTTTTATTTGTTGTTTTTTGTTTATACAAACAAATCTTTTACAAATTGTGCATGTTCTGTTATGAACTTGAATCTAAATTCAGGTTTCTTGCCCATTAATTCAGAAACAATTGTACGTGTCTTTTCTGTGTCTTCGGCCCCTTCGTCTGTACGTGGGGGTAATTCAACACGAATTAAACGACGTGTTTTTGGTGACATTGTTGTTTCTTTTAATTGGTTTGGCATCATTTCACCCAAACCCTTGAATCGAGAAATTTCAACGCGTTTATTTTTATATTTTGTTGCTTTCAAATTTTCTAATTCTTCGTCACTATCTACGTAAATAGATTCTGTGCCACATGTTAATTTGTATAGCGGTGGACAAGATAAATATAAATGACCACCATAAATTAATTGAGGCATATATTGATAAAAGAATGCCATTAATAGCGATGCAATATGACTGCCGTCAACGTCAGCATCAGTCATAACGATAATTTTTTCATAGCGCAGTTTGTCTTCGTTCCAATCTTTGGCTGTGCCTGCACCAATAATATCAATCAGTTCGTTTAATTCTTTGTTGGCACCAAAACGTTCGTCAGAATTTGATATTACATTCAAGACTTTGCCACGTAATGGCATAATTGCCTGGGTTGCACGATCGCGTGCTTGTTTTGCAGTACCACCAGCAGATTCACCCTCAACAATAAATAGTTCTGTACCTGCAATACCGTGTTTAGAACAATCGGCTAGTTTTGCAGGCATACGAATTCGTTTGGTTGGTGTTTTGCGCGCAACGTCTTTGACTTGTTTTGTCTTTATACGTGCGTTTGCAAGATTAATTACAAAGTCCAATAATGCATTTGCAGTTTTTGGATCAGATGCTAAAAACATTTCCCATGGATCACGTAGTGCATTTTCCGTGTATCTAGCAATTTCTGGGTTAGATAATTTTTCTTTGGTTTGACCCAAGAATTGTGGTGTCTTATAAAATACAGAAACAATTGCAGCAACAGAATCAAATACGTCTTCTCCAATAATTGTTGTTGCCGCTTTGTTGTTTACTTTTTCACCATATGCTTTGATGCCTTTGGTTATTGCGGACTTAAAGCCCGTTTCATGTGTGCCACCATCAATTGTTGCAATTGTGTTGCAGTATGATGAAAAGAATCCGTCATCAGATGCTGCGCCGTTTTCGTCAGTTAAGAATGTTAATGCCCATTCAACACGACCACTGTCGTCTGGAAAATCTACACTGCCACTAAATATGCGTGGTAAAATACGTGGTTTGGAATCTGTTTTTTCGGACAAGAAATCTGCAACACCGTTTGGATAGTGAAAAGTTTTTGTTGCGGGGATGTTCATATCGTCTGTTAATAATTCTGGATTACAATGCCATTCAATTTTTATGCCACGTGATAAAAATGCCTTGGCGCGTGCCATACGATATATTTTTATAGGCTTGAACGTTGCACTTGTGCCGAAAATTTCATCGTCAATTGTAAAGCGAATCTTGGTTCCATGTGCCTTGGTTGCATCCATGCGTTGCATTGAACAGGTCGGTATCCCGCGAGAAAATGTTTGATGCCAATTATAGCCGTCACGGGCAATATCAACAATCATTTCTGATGACAATGCATTTACAACAGCAGAACCAACACCATGTAAACCACCACTGGTTTTATAAACATTGTTATTAAACTTACCGCCAGAGTGTAAAGTTGTTAATATAACTTCTAGGGCTGATTTCCCTGGGTATTTTGGATGTTCATCTACAGGGATTCCGCGACCGTCATCTGTTATTTCTATTGTTTTTGAATCAATTAGATTTACTGTTATTTTTTTTGCAAATCCGGCAACCGCTTCGTCAATGGAATTGTCCATGATTTCAATCGGCAGATGGTGCCACGCCTTTTCATCTGTGCCACCAATATACATGCCAGGGCGTAAACGAACAGGTTCTAGACCCTCTAGAACTTGGATGTCAGATGCATCATATGTGTTTGTGTTTTTCTCTATCATAGCAATCTTATTATTAAAACATTTTTAATTTTTTCGCAAGTCCAAAGAATTTATACTTAATTTATATTTATGTACTTGATTTTTTTTGTTCGGGTCTTATATATTTTGTATCAATAATTTAAGTGGAATATATAAAATGAATAAAAATCCGTATGAAGTTTTGGGTGTTGCACGTGATGCGTCAGATGCTGATATTAAAAAGGCATATCACAAGTTGGTAATGAAATATCATCCAGATAGAAATCCTGATAATAAAGATGCAGAAGAAAAGTTCAAAGAAGTAAATAATGCGTTTGATATTTTGAAGGACCCGCAAAAACGTGCTGCTTATGATCGTTTTGGTGATGCTGCGTTTGCAGGTGGTAATACATCTGGGGCTGGTTTTGGTGGTAATCCGTTTGGTAATGGTGCATTCCATTTTGATATGGGCGGTGGCGCCGGTATGGAAGATATTTTGCGTGAAGCCATGCGTGGTTTTGGATTTGGTGGTGGATTTGGTGCAGGTGGTCCACAGCGTGGCGCACCACAGCGTGGTGGACGTGACTTGTTAGATGAAGTAGTTATTGATTTGAAAGATGCGTATTTTGGAAAAACACATACGGTAAATTTTTCTAGTAATGTGACGTGTGACAAATGTAACGGAAATGGAACAGATGATGGAAAGCCTGCGCCTGTTTGTCAAAGGTGTGGGGGCAGTGGTTTTGTGCAAACACGCCAAGGTTTTTTTGTGACAGAAACACCTTGTCCAGAATGTAGTGGACTTGGGCGCAAGATAAACAGCAAGTGTAAACAGTGTGATGGCACTGGAACTCAGCATAAACAACGTACATTAGATGTAAAAATACCTGCTGGGATTGAAGATGGCGCAAGATTGCGTTTGGCTGGGCAGGGTGAAGCAGGGGCAAATGGTGGACCTGCAGGTGATTTTTATTTAGATATTCGTATTCGTCCAGATAAACAATTTGAACGTGTAGGTAATGATTTGATTATGCGTGTAGATGTTCCTTTTACGACATTAGCATTAGGTGGCGATATAGATATTGAAACAATTGATGGAAAACAATTGGCTGTCAAGGTGCCTGCTGGTACACAGGTTGGAGAAAAGTTACGTGTGCGTGGGCATGGTATGCCTAATCCTCGTCGTTCGGGTACATATGGCGATTTGTATATTGATATTGCGATAAATATTCCTACAAAATTATCCGATAAGCAAAAGAAATTATTAAATGAATTTGCAGAACTTAAAACTGATAAAAGGGGTTGGTTTTAATTGTAAAAAAATATATAAATAAAACCGCTGTGTACAGCGGTTTTATTACGTATAGAAAGATTTTTCTTATTTAATTTTTTTCAAGTGTCCCAAGAATGTTTTTGTGTATTGTGTTGCAGACCAAATAGATGCAATTAATGCAAACCACAGTCCGTAAACGCCAACTTGTGGTAATATGTAAATCATATACATCATTAAACGACTATCAGATTCAATTGTCAAAATAGATCCTATTCCAAAGAATAATAATAATGCTGCTGTTGCAATCATTTGTAATGTTGTCTTTATTTTGCCTATTGAAAAACGTGCTTTTGGTACAGGCATTTCTATTTTTTGTGTGCCTAAAAATTCGCGCAATCCTGAAATGTATAATTCGCGTGCAATCATCAGGATAACTGGCACAATAATTACCCATGTTGGCATAACAATAGACAGGATAATAAATGTGTTAACAACCAGTAATTTGTCGCCGATGTGATCCATTACACCACCAAGTTTTGTGCAAACGTTATATTTTCGCGCAAGGAATCCATCAAACCAGTCGGATATTGCACCAAGAGAATATAAAATAAATGCTGTCCAATACATGTGATTCATAATAGTTGGTATAATCGCAAATGCAGCAAATATACGAAATGCTGATAAAAAGTTAACGAAAAATTTCATAATGTTTCTCCTTTTGTTATTCGTGTACGAACAAGTATATTATATCATGTCTGTATGAAAATGGGCATATATTTTTTTTGCTGCATTGTCTCCCAGTCCGGGAACGTGTTTTAATTCAGGTATGTTTGCATCCATAATCGCATGTACAGAACCAAAATGTTGTAATAGTGCGCGTTTTCTAGTTGGACCAATTCCGTCTATTTCATCTAAAACGGATGCCGTCATTTTTTTTGCGCGAATGTTTCTGTGATAAGTGATTGCAAATCTGTGTGCTTCGTCACGTACAGTACGTAATAACAAAAATAGGGAGCTGTCTTTTGGCATGTCAAAATATTCGCTGCCATCTGGCATAATAAAATGTTCATCGCCATCACGTACAACACCCTTTGTTACGCCAATGACAGGAATTGTGTTTGCGTGTTTAGTTGCGATTCGCCATTGTGCAGGTCCGCCATCTACTATTATTAAATCCAGTTTTGGCCCACGGGATGTTGCGCGATTTATAAATTCTGCCATCATTGCAATATCATTTCCTGCACGCGATTTGTCGTGCAGTTTGAAATGTCTGTAGCCGGATTTTATGAAACCATTATGTCCAAAAGTTATCATTGCGCCAACAGAATTTTTTCCAAATAAATGCGAATTGTCAAAAACGCCAATTGTTTTGACAGATATGCCTAGCCATTGTTCAAGTTTTTTTACGTTGTTGTTCCAATCTATGTTTGTTGTGTACGTTGTGTTTTGGCGTATGCCGCGATTTGATGTGCGTGTTAATGCGGAAATTTTGTCGCGTAAAACTGCTGCTGATTCAAAGTCCATATTGTCGGACAAAAATTTCATTTCTTTTGTTAAATCTTCAATGATAAGTTCACTGTTCCCAGTTAAAATTTTTCGTGCTGTACGAACGTTTTCTGAATATTTTTCTTTGTTTGGATAACAGCATGGTGCACAGCAACGTCCAATTTGATATAATAAACAAGGACGTGTTCGGTTGTTCATTTGTATATCCGTACATGTTCTTAGTTGGCAGACTTTTTGTATGGTTTTTATTGTTTCGTTTAATGCGGATACGGATGGGTACGGGCCAAATACATCACGTCGTTGTGATATTTTTCCACGAAATTTTAATAGTCTTGGGTATTCATTGTTTGTTAATGCTAGCATTGGGTACATTTTTCCGTCTGTTAGCATAATGTTGTATTTGGGTTTTTGTGTTTTTATTAATTCTTGTTCGCGAATCAGTGCATCTGATTCAGTTGCTACGGTTTCCCAATCAACACGTGTAACCAAAGAACGCATAACTTGTTTGTGTAATTCAAGTTTAGATACGTCAAGATATTGGCGCAGACGGTTATGCAGATTTTTTGCTTTGCCAACGTACAATAAGCCACCATCGGCATCGTACATTTTGTATATGCCTGGGGCTGCGGGTGCGTTTTCAATTAAATCAGAAAATTGAATATTCATATCTTTTATGATAAAATATAAAAAGATAAATAGCAAATAAGAGGTTTTTTATGAAACAAGAATCTGGTCGTTCAATGATTGAAATGTTAGGTGTGCTGGCAATTATGGGGGTTATAACTGTTGGGGCAATAGGTATGATATCTACTGCGATGCGTACGCAAAAATTGACAGCTGTTAATGATGAGGTTGTGCAGATGGTTACTATGGTGCGCAATATTCATGGCGAGTATGATGATTTTTCAAATATGAATGGTGCAACTATTTTCAGTGCGATTGGATTGTCAAATAAGAATCCGTATGGTGGAAATTATGTGTTGAATGTTGATCCTGCAAATCCAAGACAATTTGTTGTTACGATTGATGGTTTGGGACAGTCTGAATGTAATGCTTTGGTTGCCAAGGCGTGGTCCGATTCGGTTGGATATAGGTTGTCTGATGGAAAAAATGGAGGAGCAACAGGTGATTGTAAGGGAGAAAATGGTAAAAATTCTGTCCAGATAATATTTGGAGAATAGTTTTATTCCTGTAAAAAGAGTTGTTGATGGCAGATTTTATAGAAATTTCAAAAGTTGAAGATGGGGTGCGTTTGTTGCGTTGGTTTTTGCGACAGTTCCCATCTATGCCTCAACGTGAGTTTTATAAGTTGTGTCGGGGTGGACAAATTCGCGTGAATTCAAAACGTGTCAAAGGTCAAGAAATATTACGTACAGGTGATGCTGTTCGTGTTCCTCCAACTATTTCATGTTATGCCCAAGGTAAAATAAATAAAACAGAAAGTGGTGAACATTTTTCTTTGGAAGATTTAGAAAAACTAAGACAGTGTATTATTCACAATGATGAAGATATTGTTGTGTTTAATAAACCTGCTGGTTTGGCAGTGCAGGGTGGAACAGGCGTTAGAAAATCTGTTGATAAAATGGCAGCTGCATTGTTTCCGTATGATAAAATATCTTTGGTTCATCGTTTGGATAAAGAAACAAGTGGTGTTTTAGTTGTTGCAAAAAATCAAAGGGCAGCACAGTTTCTTGCGGATGCTTTTCAAAATAAAAAAGCACACAAAGAATATTTGGCTTTGTTGAATGGTGATGTTAGCCCTAAGTATGGAACAATAGACAACTATATGTTAAAAGGGCAGGTGTTTGAAAATGCAACTCGTTTGAATAATGGTTCAGGGCCAAGACCACAGCGTGCAATTACAGATTACAAAGTTTTGTCTGGTGCTTCATCTTGTGTGTCGTGGGTTCAATTTTCTCCGAAAACGGGCCGTACACATCAATTAAGATTGCATAGTGCTTTTTCTCTTAATGCGCCTATTGTTGGTGATGATTTATATGGCAGAAAACATAAAGTTGATAATGTTTTGCAGTCTGTTTTGCAGACAAATAATTTATTTTTGTTTGCATATAAAATAACTTTTCAACATCCAACATCTGGTCGTATGTTAACTTTGCGTGCGACGGTGCCAGAATTTATGAAACCTGTAATGAGTTTTTTGGAATTTAAGTTGCCATGATTGTAAGAAAAAATATTTTTTTCCCGATTGTGCGAATTTTTAGCCTGATAGTTGTCGGCTTGTTTGTTGCATTGGTTGTTGCGTTAAGTCAGGTTAATTTAGATACATTGCGGGGAAGTATTGTTTCTGTTTTGCAAGATGCAACAGGTCTTCCTGTACAAGTTGATGGCAGTGTTTCTTGGAAATTGTCTTTGCAACCAAAGATAGAATTGCATCAAGTTCATGTGGCAAATGCAGATTGGGCACAAAATAAATATGCGTTTAATGCAGAAAAAATAGATGTGCGATTAAATTTGATGTCTTTGTTTCGTGATCATCCAACTATACAGAATGTAAAAATATATAATGTTAACGTTAATATAGAAAAAAATGGAAAGGGTGAATATTCTATTCCTGGGATAAAATCAAATAAAACAGGTGCTGTGCAGACAGCAGATGTGTCAGAAAAATATCCAGTTAAAAACATAGGGTTGGGTGCAGTTGAAATTAAAAATATTAAGGCGAATATTTTTCAAAAAAAATATGAATTGGCGGGCTTAAATGTTAGGTTGACTCAGAAAAAAGATAAGCGAGAATATGCAGGTTGGATAAAGATAGATAGAGATGTTTCTTCTTTTATTATTTCTATGTCCGAATATAATGCGGATAGAAAAATATATCCTGTACAGATTGCTGTATCTACTGGGATTGATGCCTTGATTGCAAATGTGGCATTGGAAGGAACAAGCAAATTGCCAATAGATTTTATTATAAAGGGTGATATGCCTAATGCTGATACTGTTGGTAGGTTTTTTGGTGTAAAATTACCTCATATATCACATATGCATGTTAATGTTGCAGGTGGTTTTGATAGAAATAAAATTGCAATTAGAAAATCTTCTTTGGTAATTAATGGTACGGAATTTATTGTTTCGGGTGATTATAATTGGACAAAAAATATTCCTGTTATAAATGGGAATATTTATTCTCCACATTTTGATTTGGCTATTTTGTTTCCAAAAATGTATGGTGGTCATTATGAAAAACCGAATCGTCCGTTGAATGTTTTTAAAGACATACCTTTGTTTGGGGATTTGTTTGTAGATAAAAATATTGATTTGCGTATAGAATTAGATCGTTTTGTTATGTATCGTGATTTAAGTATAAAAAACTTAGATTTATCTTTGAAAGCGCGTGATAATCATATAAGAATTGATTCTGATTTGCAATTTGCATCTGGTAATGTGACTTTTGCGATTAATGCAGATGTTGAAAAAGATGGACGTTTGTTTGCAGATGTAGGATTTCGTGGAGAAAATATTGTTGTTGGAAATATTTTGAGTGAATTATATGTAAATAATTTTATATCTGATTTGCCGATGAATATTAGTTTATACGTAAAGACAAATGGTAAAAATTTGTCTGAAGTTATGAGTACTATAACAGGTCCTGTTTATTTATATTCGGTTGGTGCGGGGTATGCATATTCTGATTTAGTAACGTATATATATGGAACTGATTTCTTGACCAGTTTAAGACATAGTGTACAGGATTTGTTTAGTTCTGAAAAGAAATACAATCAAATTACTATTTCATGTATGGCATTAAATGCGATGTTACGAAACGGTGTGTTTGAAACGCAAAATGGTTTTGCAATTGAGACAAATGCAATAAACGTAAGATTAGCGGGTAGTTTAGATTTGGGTGGTGAAAATATGAATCTGTCTTTGATGACGGTACCTGTTCGGGGGTTAAAATTGTCTTTGACTGGCAAGGTTGTTAATTCTATTGAATTAAAAGGAAGTTTGGCAGAACCTGATATAAATATTAGTGGTGCATCTGTTGCTAGCAAGGTTGCGTCTGCAACGGGAATAGGTTTGTTGTTAGCACCGTTTACAGGTGGTATTGGTTTGGTGGCCAGTACAGGTATAGGTTTAGTTGCAGGTGATTTGTTGGAAAATTGGTTGGCAGATAATAAACCTTGTGAAACTGCGTTAAAAGATGGTGTTAATGTATATGAAGACGATCCAGATTGGGTGCGGACACCAGTTGAAGAATTGGTTGAAATAACAATTAATCAAGATTGATATAGTTTTTTTCTTTGTTTTTTATGTTCTTTTGGTCTTGCACCGAATCGGTGTTTTTTGTTACACTTGATACAACGAGTGTAGGAAACCACATATATAAGTAAAAGGAAACAGGAGCGTATAATGGAATTTTCAGTATTTCGTCAGGTTTTGATACGTGCGCTGGGACATATGCAGTCTATTGTTGAAAAGCGTGCAACACTGCCGATATTGATGAATGTTAAATTAGAAGTAGCAGATGATTTGATTTTGTCTGCAACAAATGTTGATTTAGAGTTGGTTGAACACGTGGCTGCGGATATTACGTTGGGTGGCAAGACAACTGTTCCTGTACAGATGTTGTATGATATCGTACGTAAATTGCCGGATGATGCAGAAATATCCTTTAAGCAATCTGGTGATCAATTGGTTGTGTCTAGTGGTCGTGCTGTATTTCGTTTGCCAACATTGCCTGCGGAAAATTTCCCTGCAATGGCGGGCAGTAACTTGACTACTAAATTCCAGATGACAACAGGTGATTTAGCTCATTTGATTAATCAGACAAAGTTTGCGATTCCAACAGATGATGTACGTTATCATTTGGGGGGGATTTATTTCCACATTTCAGATGATAGCGGTGAAGCAAAACTGACAGCCGTTGCAACAGATGCGCAACGTATGGCGTTGTGTGCGATGCCTGCACCTGTGGGTAGTGCAGAAATGCCTGCGGTTATTTTACCACGTCGTGTAATTGGCGAATTGTCTAAATTGTTAGAAGATGCTAATGTTGATGATGTTATGGTTGAATTGTCTGATACCAAGGCGCGTTTTACAGTTGGTTCAGCAATTTTGACTAGCAAGTTAGTTGATGCGCAATATCCAAATTATCGTGTTGTTATTCCAAAGGGTAATGACAAGATTGCAATCTTGGATAGAAAGCAGTTTATTAATGCTGTTGACTTGGTTTCTGTTGCTAGTGTTGATAAGACAAAATCTGTTCATTTGACTTTTAGTATGAATAAATTGGTTATTAATGCGTCTAGTCCGGATGCCGGTACCGCAACACAGGAATTGGATATAGAATATAATGGTGATACATCGTTTACCGTTGTGTTTAATGTAAAGTTCTTGTTGGATGTTGCTGGTCAGGTTGAGGGTGAAAAGTTCCAGATGGAAATGCAAGACCCATTAGCGCCAACAAAAATAAATTCTACCGACAAAGATACAGATGCGTTGTATGTATTAATGCCGATGAGAATGTAAAACAAAAAAATAAAAACCGCAGATTGCGGTTTTTATTTTGGCAATAAATTGCAAATTAAATTTTTTATGATAACCTTTAGGCTACAAACAAAAGAGGAAAATATGGTTTTAGATGAAATTGCACCAGGTTCAATGCCGCCAAAAAAAATGAATGCGATTATAGAGGTGGCAGAAGGTGGATATGTTAAGTATGAAATTAATAAAGAAACGGGTTTGCTGAAAGCAGATAGAATTTTGCATACACCAATGGCGTATCCTGCAAATTATGGTTATTTTCCTGGTACGTTGGGTGATGATGGTGATCCATTGGATTGTGTGGTTGTTTGTAATGCGCCACTGCGTCCGGGTACTTTGATTGAGGTGCGTCCAATTGGTGCGTTGTTGATGGAAGATCAAGCAGGTGGTGATGAAAAGATTATTTGTGTGCCACGTGACAAAGTTGATCCATTTTATACGGATACAGAATATGTTGAACAGTTGCCTGCGATTTTACGTTCCAAAATAAAATATTTTTTTCAGCACTATAAAGATTTGCAACCACATGCTTGGTCCAAGGTCGTTGGTTGGGCAGACAGAGAGGCGGCAGATAAATTAATTATGGATAGTATTGATAGATATTGGGCAAATAAACGTAATGCACAGTAAAAAGTTCTTGCGTTGAATTTGTTCGTTCGTATAATCAAACAGTTAAATAAAACAAGGGGTATTTATTATGGCATCTTATATTGCAAATGATATGCGTGTTGGTTGGGTTATTTCACATAACGGTAAGCGTTATTCTGTTACGTCTATTACCAAAGTTAAACCTGGCAAGGGTGGCGCATTTGTTCAAGCAGATTTGCGTGATATTGATTCTGGCAACAAGGGCGGTGATCGTTGGCGTGCAGAAGACAAGGTTGAAAAATTGATGGTTGAAGATTTTGACTGTCAGTATTTGTATGCAGATGGTACAGATGCGTTCTTTATGAATTTGTCAGATTATGAACAGTTTACAATGCCTGTTGAATCATTGGGTGAATCAATGAAGTTCTTGGCACCAGAAATGGTTGTAAAGGCAAATTTTGTAGAAGGTCAGCCAGTGTCTATTTCTCTGCCAAAAACAGTTGTTGCTACTGTTGAAGAAACAGAACCTGCGTTAAAGGGTCAGACTGTTTCATCAAGTGGTGGAAAACCTGCTATTTTGGATAACGGTGTTCGTGTTCAGGTTCCTTTGTTTATTGAACAAGGTGAAAAGATTGTTGTAAACACTGAAACGTTAGAATATGTAGAACGTGCAAAATAAATTATAATAATTCATCTAAAAATAAATCGGGAATCTTATGTAGTGTCTGTACACTACGATTCCCGATTTCTTTTTATCTAAATCGTTCTAATTTATTTTATTATCAGAACCCATGATGTTTTTTATTTCGTCAATGCATGTTTGGGTCATAGTTAGTTTGGCAGCTTTTAGATATTCGCGTGGATTAAAGTTGTTTGGATTTTCAAACAATGATTTACGGATACTGGCTGTAAATGCTAGACGTAGGTCGCTGTCCACATTGATTTTGCAAATGTTCATTTTTGTTGCGCGACGTAGTTGCGTATCGTCAATTCCTAGTGCGCCTGATATTTTGCCACCGAATTCGTTTATTGTGCTGATTAGTTTTTGAGGAATGTTTGAGGCACCATGTAATACCAATGGAAAATTTGGCAGACGGGTTGTTATTTCTGCTAATATATCAAAGCGTAATTCTTCGTTTGCATTTTTGCGTTTGTGTGCGCCATGACTGGTGCCGATGGCGATTGCTAGTGAATCTATGCCGGTTTCTTTTACAAATTTTTCAACATCAGCAGGGTTTGTATATCCAATTGTGCCGAAAGTGTTTTCGTCTTCTATGCCACCTAGTGTACCAAGTTCTGCTTCTACGGATACATTGTGTTGGTGGGCGATATCTGTGACTGTTCTTGAGATTTTTATATTGTCTTCAAATGGCAATTTGCTGGCGTCAATCATGACAGATGAAAAACCAAGTTCTATTGCGTGTACACATGTATCAATGCTGCTGCCATGGTCAAGGTGTAGGGCGATTTGTTCATGTGTTTCAATGTTTGCGCCACGTATCATGCTGACAAGCATGTTGTCGCCCATATATTTTAATGCGGATTCTGATACTGATAATATTACGGGACTGTGTATGTTTCGTGCAGCGTCCAGTACTGCAGATAATGTTTCCATGTTATATATATTAAATGCAGGTATTGCGTAATTGCCGGATATTGCGTTGTTGAACATTTGTTTTGTGTTTACTAGTCCTAGATCTGTATATTTCATAAAAATTCCTTTTGGTTGGATTATAGCATATTTTGTATAATTTTGTTTCAGATTTTTTTGTTCTGTTTTCTTGACAATTCAGGATTTTTTGCAACAATTAATACGAATCGGGGGCCGGACAGAGAAAACGGTAATTTTACAAAGGGTAAAAAAATGAAAAAGACTTTGTTTGTATTATTTGGTTTAGTTGTTCTGGCCGGTTGTTCTTCTTATGATTATTACAAGGGCGATGTTCGCTATGTACAAGATGGTGAAGACTGCATCTTTACATCAACAGAAGCAGGATATCGTTATTCTAGTGATATTAGTGAATTGAACGCTGATAAAGAAATTGTTTATCGTAACACAATGTGTCGTGATTTGTATCTGAATGATGTTGCTGGTCAAGCACAACGTACAGAACGTCAGGTTTTGACAACTGTTGCACCAAAATCTGTTAAATCAGATTGTGGTTGTTGCAAGAAAAAGACAACAAAAAAATATGTTTTTGTAAAATAATAAATCCCGCTATTGTGGCGGGATTTTATTTTGTTTTATTATTTGAAATCCTTTGCGTTTTATGATACAATGAAATAAAAGTAAAGAGGTTTTTATATGAAAAAGTTAATGAATAAGGCTAATTTTGCAATCATCGGTTTGATGATGAGTATGTCTTCTGTGGTTGCTGCGACGCCTAAAACACCAGCGGCGCCGGCTTTGGCTGTTAATTATAGTGGTTTGTGTGAATTGATAGATCGTTTGGGTGCGTTGTTAAAAACTGTACGTATATTAGCGTTTATTGGTGCTGGATTTTTGATTGCACAATGGGCGTGGGAATTTGTGTCAAAGCCACAGGATGTAAAACTGGAAACGTTTAAGACCAAAGGTGTTGGTATGTTGGTTGGTTTTGTATTGTTGTTTAGTATTGGTGCAGTGTTAACTTTCTTTATTAATGCGGCCGGTGCAGGTGGAAGTTTGGGGTGTGCAGCTGAGAAATTTAGAGCTTGGTAATAAGAAATCCGGCATCGCCGGATTTTTTTTATGTTATTATTTTATTTGATTTTTTGAATAGAATATTTTTTTATAAACGCCTGTTGTGTTTCTTTCAGGTGTTTTTTTACCTTGTCGATATGTTGTATTGATATATCTTGTTCTGGGCGTCTGCCGGTGTTGTTTATCATTGCAACGCGTTTGTTAAATAATTCATCGCACAGTATGTTTTCCAGATTAATTATTGTTTTGTCTGATGATGTGTTATATCGTTCGATTGTGCGATATAATGCAGCGATACGTGCGTGTAAAGTGTGTTTGCCCATATAATCCAGTAGTGTTTCATTTGGTTTATTTGGGATGTGATGCATTTCTTTGATGTCGTTATATGTTTGTCCGTTAAACAGTGCCAATGATGTTGAATTATAAAAGTCTTTATAATTGGCGTGTTTGCTGTTCAGTATTCCTGCCAGAATCCTTTCTGCGTTTGCCAGTCGTTCGCGCAGTTCGGTGCGTTTGTATTCAGATGCAATTGTGCTGATTGCGTCAAAGGTTATGTTTGGATTTAATACGGGTGCCATAAAATATGTCTGGGCAAATACAGTGTTTGGGCTGTTTTGCAAGAAAGACCAGCATGCATATCGTGTTAGTTTTAGGTCGTTTGCGTTTTTGAATTCACGATAATCCAGTTTGTATGCATGGTGTAATGTGTCATAGTGGCCTGTGCAGAAATCAAAACTTTGTTGAATGGTTGGTTTTGGGTCGTATGGATATATGATTTTTTCGTGCGCGGTCTTTTCCATTGCTTGGTTGATTGGAAATATATTAGCACCAAAAATATTATATAAATCAGAAAAGAACCAATATTCTTCAGTTGTGTTTAATTGTGTGATGGTTTGAAATAAATCCAGTTGTTGGCCGCGCGTTTCATGTTGTCTTGTTTGATTTAATTCTTGGAATAATTCTTTGTTTGTCATGTGCGCGCTCCTTTTATTTCTTTTGCAGGGTGGGGTGGTTATTTTCCTTCTTCGATATTGGCCAGTGAAAATAACACAGAAGATATCAACGATTGGTATGGTACATGCTGGGCGTCTGCCAGTTCTTTTATCTTGTCCAAGATTGGTCGGGGAATGCGCATATTGATAACACAGTCTGACTTGTTAAATGCCTTGTATGCGGCATATTCGCGCAGCAATGATTCAATGTTCATTACAAATAATTGTTGCATAACATTTGGCATTACAAACTCCTATACTTTGTACAATACCACAGTCTTTACAAGGAACTATACCATTGTATTTACAATTGTCAATACAAATATATTTACATCTGTAATGGCTGTGGTGTTGATGGTTGTGTGGGCGGTTGTGTTGCTTGCAATTTTGTTTTTTACTGTTTAGAATTGCGTTTAAGAGACGTTAAAGGAAAGGATTTGTGATGTTAAAAAAGATATTGTCTGTTTTGGCAGTCTGTGCATTGTTTGTTGTGCCGGCGCGTGCAGAGTTAAAAGTTGATATTATTGCTGGTGCAACAGAACCTATATCTATTGCAGTGTTGAAATTTGAAACGACTGGTGGAGTTAGTGTTAAAGATGCAGCTATGATACGTGAAGTAGTAGAGGCTGATTTAAAACGTACGGGACTGTTTCGTATTGTAAATCATGATGCTTTTCCTGAATATGTAAAGATGGGTGATATGCCAAACTTTAAGTCGTGGCAGGCGATAAAAACACAGGTTTTGGTTCAGGCGAAATTGTCATCCGAGGCCGGTAATAATTACAAGTTAGAATTCTTTGTTTGGGATGTTGCAGGCACAGAACAGATAGAGGCGCAATCGTTAGTTTCATCAAAAAAATCTATGCGTCGTTTAGCGCATATTATGGCTGATGCGATATATGAAAGACTGACAGGCGAAGTCGGATATTTTGATACGCAAATTATATTCATAGCAGAAACAGGTCCTGTGGGTAAACGTATTAAACGTATGGCAATTATGGACCAAGATGGTTATGGTATGCGTTATTTGTCAGATGAAGATGGTTTTGTTATGTCGCCACATTTTTCGCCAAATATGGGTACGGTTGTATTTTTATCTTATTATGATGATGACCCAATGGTTTGGACTTTTGATTTAGAAACAGGAGATCAAAGACGTTTAGGACAGTTTGGAGGTATGACTTTTGCACCAAGATTTTCGCCAGATGGAAAACGTATAGCGTTGTCTTTGGTAAAAAATGGTATAACCCATTTGTATGAATATGACATTGAATCACGAAAGATGCGTCAGTTAACGTTTGGCAATTCTATTAATACAAGTCCTTCGTATTCGCCTGATGGAAAAAAGATTGCTTTTAATTCGGATAGATCTGGGCGTCAGCAGATACATGTTTTGGACTTAGAGACTGGTGAAGAAAAACGTATTTCTTATGGAAATGGTAAGTATGCAACCCCTGCGTGGAGTCCAGATGGTCAATTCATAGCATTTACTAAGATGGCAGATGATACGTTTTATATTGGTATTATGAATCCGCA
Organism: Candidatus Enterousia sp.; assembly: GCA_045657405.1. Lineage (GTDB taxonomy): Bacteria > Pseudomonadota > Alphaproteobacteria > Rs-D84 > Rs-D84 > Enterousia. Next base: position 12,136 of record JAZOTB010000007.1, on the reverse strand, counting down.
AGGACGTAATGAAAAGATATTAGCAGGGGGATGGTTTATGGAAGCGCCATCATGGGCACCTGGTTCGCGTAGATTGGTTTATTATGAAACAGAACGACATTTAGATGGTATTGAGCGTATTAGTCATATACGTAGTGTTGATATCACAGGACAGAATATTTATGATATAGAATTAGAAGATGGTATAAACGGTGTTGAGCCAACATGGTCACCACGGTTGCCGTAATGGTTTGTTCTAAAAAAAATAAAAAAAGACACAGGATTTGTGTCTTTTTTTTAACTCTTGGTTTTGATATAATCAGTATATAATAAAAAAGACAAAAATCAAGCACAAAAAATTGATTTTTGTCAATGTTTTTTATTGAAATAAGTTGTTGAAATCAGTATGTATTGGTTCATAACTTAAAATAGGGGGTGCTTATGTTTAGAAAAAATTTTACAAAGCAAAAAGATAAAGTGGTGGATGTTGATGCGTTTCCAAAAAAACTGTTTGGGTTTTATTGGTTGGTAATAAAACATTTTCCATGTTTTTTTGGGGTAGTGTTTTTTTGTGGTACGCTTGGAAATGTGTTGCAGATGGTTTTTGGACCCCTGACATCAAAGTGGATGATAGAAATATTTGAAAATGCCGTAGATACTAATTGGGATATTGTAATCAATGTATTTTGTTTGTTGGCGGGAATGTATTTCTTTAATGTTTTGTTGAATCTTGTGATTTCTTTGGTGCGTGGCAGATATCAGCAATATGTTAATAGGTATAAGTTATATTTGTTATATAAACGTGTTTATGATAATGATATTTCTTTCTTTGTAGATAATCCTAGTGGACAAATTAGTTCGCAGGTTACAGAAGTTTCAATGCGATTGAATTATTTGGCTGAAGAATTCTGGGTTTCTTTTGTTGGGACTATTATTGGTTTTGTCTTTGTTGTGGGCGCTATGTTTACAATGAATATTTGGTTCGTTGCAGTTTTGACTATATATGGTGTTGTAAAGCTTGTTTGGGAATGCTTTATGAATAAAAAACTTAAAAAGAATAACGAACTGATGATGGATGAATCTGCAAAATATTCTGGTATGCGTAGCGATAGTTTGAATAATGCATTAAATGTTAAATATTTTGCAAATACAGAATATGAAAATCGTTATATTTATAATGGTCGTTCTAGATTGATTGCGGCTATTCGTCATGATCATTTTTTGTCTAGGTGTCAGTGGTTGCCGACGACTATATTATGGAATATTGTTCGGTTGTTAATATTAGCATTGTGTTTTGTGTTTATTAAAAATGGTGTTTTAGTTATATCTGATGCTGTATTTGTTATGACATCGGCAAGTGTTATAAATAATTCATTTGATAAACTAAATGGGCTGATACGCAAATATTCTGTGCAGCAAGCGCGTGCAAAAAAGGCCTATGATATCGTTATTGCTGATAAAAGTGTCAAGGATAAAGAAAAAGCAAAAAAACTAAAAATTACTGATGCGAACGTTTGTTTTGAAGGTGTTGATTTTGGATATGGTGACAAGGCTGTGTTCAAGAAATTTGATTTGGTTATTAAAAATGGTGAAAAGGTCGGGGTCGTAGGTTTATCTGGTGCTGGTAAAACAACGTTGTGCAATTTGTTGTTGCGTATGTATGATGTGGAAGGCGGTGCAATAAAGATAAACGGTATTGATATACGTGATGTAACACAAGATTCTTTGAGACGTCATATCTCTTTTGTTCCTCAGGAGTCAACTTTATTTAATCGTACAATTATGGAAAATATAAAGTATGCGCGACCTGGGGCAACGCGTGAAGATGTTGTTCGTGCTGCTAAGAAAGCGCATATTCACGATTTTATTATGTCGTTACCGCGTGGATATAACACATTAGTTGGAAATAATGGAATAAAATTGTCTGGTGGACAAAGACAGCGTGTATCTATTGCGCGTGCATTATTAAAAAATGCGCCTGTTTTAATGTTAGACGAAGCGACATCTGCGCTGGATTCTGAAAACGAATTGCTGATTCAAAAATCGTTACAGAATGCAATGAAAGGAAAGACTACGTTGGTGATTGCGCATCGTCTGTCAACATTACGAAATATGGATAGAATTGTTGTTATTAAAAATGGTAAAATTATAGAAAGCGGTTCACATAAACAGTTGTTGCGTTCTGGTGGTGCATATCGTAAACTGTGGAATATGCAAACAGGGGGTAGTATCGGTGAATAAGTTTTTATATGCGATGTTTGGTGTGTGTTTGTCTTGTTCTGCGCATGCGGTACCTGCTGTGGTGGATTATGTCATAGATGGCGATACATTTGCTGCAACTGTAAAAATAGAAGAAGATATTGGTGTTCCTATTCATGTTCGTATAATAAACATAGATACGCCTGAATTAAAGGGCAGCTGTGTTTTTGAAATAGACAAGGCCAATATTGCTAAGGATGCATTAAGTGCTTTGTTGCCGTCGGGGTTTACAGTTGATTTGCAAAATGTTAAGGATGATAAATTCCTTGGTCGTATTGATGCTAGTGTTATATTACCAGATGGTCGTGATGTTGGTGAAATAATGATTCAGGCAAATTTGGCGCGTCCATATAGCGGTGGTAAACGTCAGGGCTGGTGTGATTAAAAAAAATCCCCATTTTTGGGGATTTTTTATTTTTTAAGCACTGTGACGGTTAATTGCTTCGCTGATTTCGTCCAGAGATGCATTACATGGCAGTAATGGTTCAAACCAAATGTTCGCCATACCAGAATTCATACGGCCGTGTTTTGGCCAGTATAATCCTGCATCTGTACCAACTGGTAATATAGGTAGTTTTAATGTGTGTGCCAATAATAACAATCCGCGTTTTAGAGGAATGTGTTGACCAGGTTTTGCACGTGTTCCTTCGGGAAATATTACAAGTGTGTATCCATCCAAGACGCGTTTTTCAACATCTTCGGCCAATTTTTTCATATTAGTTTTTCCTTTGGTGCGATTTACACCCAACATTCCGCAACGCCAAAAGGCCCAACCGTAAATTGGTATCCATAACAATTCGCGTTTCATAATGAAGAAAGTGTTCGGCATGGCTTTAGAAATCGCAGCGATTTCTAAGATGGACATGTGTTTTGCAGCTATGATACATTTTCCATCAATTCGTTTGTTTTCATTTGGCAGGTTTGGAATACCGTTTTCTTCGGTTGCAGGATAATGTACTGCGTATTTTATTCCACATATTAAACGTGCTAGTACCAGAACGCCGGCCGCATCAGCGAAAACAAATTTTCTGGACAGTTTTTTTGAAATCAAGCCGATTAACAATAGCGGTGCCCACAATGTAAAATAAATTCCTAGTGTGATTTTGAATATAGCGGTTCTTAGCATGTTTTTTTCCTTTGTTTTATTAACTTTCTTTGATGCCAAACATTGTTACGATGTATTTTATATATTCTGTTGTCCATCGTTCAAGTCTTTTTGTAGGTGGCATGCCGACCAGCATCGCGGGACATGTTACTATTTCTATGTTTGGTAATTCACTGTGAATCAAGTATTTTGCACGATTTATGTGATCTTCGGTTGTTATGATGACGATTCGTTTTAGTTGTTTTTCTTGTGCGATTTTTTTAATTGCCAATGCGTTTTGATATGTAGATTTAGATTTAGATTCTATGACAGCGGGTCTGTTAATTTGTACTGCATTTGGTGCGCCAACGCCTATTATATATAAATCTGCATTTGGGCATTCTTGCATTTTGTGAAGTGCAAAAGGTATTCTTCGTTCATCGCCAGTTAATACAAATATACTGTCGTTATTTTGAATGTTGCCACAATGTCTGGGGGCTGCAGACTTAAAGAACATGCCGCCAATCACAAAGCAGCCAAGAAGTATAAAAGAAGGTGTTAATAAATTACGTATCATTTAACTGTTTTTAAGTATTCTTAGTGTGGTGCGCTTTGTAATCCAAATTGCAAAAATAACAATTATAATTGGTAGCAATACAAGTGATATCCAGCCGTATCCGGATATTCCAATTGTTGCCATTAATCCAACTTTGGTGCTGTGTGCGGTTGAAATTATTAACAATAATATTGGTATAGCAGCTATAAATCCGATACATGCGGCAAATGCACTAATTTTTGCAGCGATTATTTGCATTTGTCGTGCAATAAAATTATCAGATGCGCCAATTTGATTTAATATTTCTAGTTCGCGACGATGTAGCATTGCAGTATTTTGTGCAATGTAAGAAATGCAAATACCAATTGCTCCCAACATCAATATCAATATAAATGATGACATCAGTATCATTTTCCATCCTGCATCTGTTGATGATTTCAAGGCGTTTGCGTGTGTTAAAAAACGTGCGCTTTTGCTGATTTGTTCGTCAAAATTTTTCAAATCCGATTCGTTTTTGAATTTTATTTCCCACATTTTTGGTAAATAGTCTTTGATAGAACTGCCACCAGATACCCATGGTGCCATTAAATCTTGCATTTGTTGGGTTGTAACCTCTGTTACTGATTCGATTTTTTGTGCATTTTTATCAATTATTTTTTTAACATTGTCTGTTTGTTTTGTGTCTGTAACCTGAATTGTTCCGAATAATTCCCATTGATTGTTCCAGCGCGCAACCCCGGTTCCAATTGCCAATGATATCCCCAGTGCCAGTACAGACAAAAAAGATAATAATGACATAATTGCTGTCATAAACATAGACTGTTCACGAACTAATGAAAATACAGTTGCTTTGTTCATTATATATTCCCAATATTGTCAAATTGTTTTGATAATTCTGTGAAATAATTTTGTGGTCTTGGTCCTTTCCAGAATTTTTTGCCCGATTCGTTTTGTGGGGCAGGGCTGTCTGATTTTCCTGTAAATGTAACACGTTGATTTTCAACACGTATTACCGGGAATTTGTATGTGTCCATTAGCTTTTGACTGTGTGTTGCCAAGATGATTGTTGTGCCAAACATTTTGTTCATCTGGATAAATAATTCCATCAAGCGAGATGCATTTTCGTCATCTAGATTGCCAGTTGGTTCATCGGCCAGTAAAATTGCAGGTTGAACAATGATAGCGCGTGCCACAGATACGCGTTGTTGTTGACCGCCAGATAATGATTTAGGATTTGCATCAGAATATTTGCCTAGTCCAACCCAATCCAAAACCTTGGATACCAGTTTTTTTATTTTTTGCTCAGACACCCCACGAACACGCAATGGTAAGGCCACATTATCAAATACAGACAAATGCGACAGCAAAGAATATTCTTGGAATACGATTGCCATTTTCTGTCTTATATCAGTAATTTCATCACGAGTCATATTATTTGTTGGACGACCGAATATTTTTATTTGACCGCGTTCTGGTTTGTGTAATTGGTAAATCAAGCGTAATAATGTTGTTTTACCGGCGCCACTGGCCCCAGATAAGAAATAAAAAGCACCACTGCTGATATTAAAAGAAACATCAGTCAGTATTTCTGGACCGTTATCATATTTAGCGGCAACGTTTGCAAATGATATATTTGTCTTTTCTTCCATGCTCGGAATATAATAAAAATTTACAAGTCGGTCAAATAAAAATCCCACTGATGTGGGATTTTTTTATTCTTGTACAACTGTTGTTGCGTTTCGGTTTTTTGCCCATACTTTTTCGCCAGTACCAGTATATTGTGGTTTTTCTTTGCCGTATGAGATTGTTGATATTCTGCGTGGTTCAATGCCATTGCGAATAAGTACGTGTGCGGCATTACCAGCACGCAATGCGCCCAATGCCAAGTTGTATTCAGTAGAGCCACGTTCGTCACAGTGACCCTGGATTGATACTTTTACATCTGGGTTAACTTTCAAATATAATGCCTGACCTTCTAGGTTTTCGCGTGCATCGTCTGATATTACAGCAGAATCAAATGCAAAGAATACTTTGTCTTGATTGATGTCTGATGGAATACGTGTTGCACATGCAGACAGTGTGGCAAGCATAAGAATTAATAATGATTTTTTCATGAATAAATACCCTCGTTTCTACGACTTTATATGATAATATCATACCGGAATAAAAAAAACCAGTGTTTTTTATCGCTTGGAAACAATTCAAATTTATGATAATATATCACCAAACAGGAAAAGGAGTTTTTATATGAAGAAAATAGTATCTTTGGCTGTGTTGGCTGCAATGACTGCTGGGGTGGCGGATGCAGCGCCAAGTCAATTGAAAAAGAATAAATCTGGTGGATATGATGTTACATATAACTACACAGACAAGGCTAAGAGCGGTTGGTATGTTGGTGGACATGTTGCATTAAATCTGATGAATTGGGAAAATGAATACAGTTCAAATGAACCGGGTATGGGTGTGTCCGGCGATAAATATTCAATGGAACCTGTATTTGGTGGTGATATTGTTGTTGGTAAAACTTTCAAATATTTCTGGCGTGCAGAATTAGAAGCTGGTTTGTTGGGTCAGTTTGAAGATGTGGATAATGGTCATTCTTTTCAAATGACAATCCCATATTTGATGGCAAATGGTTATTATGATTTTGTTGGTGGATTTTATGTCGGCGCGGGTCTTGGTGTCGCATTGCCAACAACAGAATTAGATGGTGCTTATTTTGAACCTGGTGATAGAAAATCAAGTTCTGTTTCACCAATGGTTGGTGTAATGTTGGGTTATTCACATGAATTGGATTATAATTTGACATTGGATATCCGCTATCGTTTGGCTGGATTGATGGGAAATGATCAAGAACGTACATACGGTGTTTATACATTCAAAAATGATATCGGCTTGATTTTGGATAACTCATTGTCAATTGGTGTAAGATATAATTTTTAATAAAAAATAGGAAAATATAAAAAAGCACTTTTTTATAGTTCTAAAATATGATATACTTAGACCAAGTGGAGAGAAGATATGAAAAAAGATTTTAACTTATTAAAAATGTCAATTGTTGGGATTGTATGTGCATCAATCGGGATGCCTGCATTCGCTGCTTCTTCTGTTCGCTCTTTGGGTGGTGTGGGGACATTGTCCGGTACGTCATCTGTTCGTGCAGGCGCAGCACCAGAAACATCTGGTTCTACTGTTACATCGGCACGTGCAGGTACGGTTCGTGTGAATAGTGGTACCCGTGTAAACAGTGGCGCATCATTGCGTACACCATCAACACGTGCGGCAACGGCACCACGTTTGTCTATTGGCAAATATTTGTCTGGTTCCAGTGCGTTAAGTGGTGGTTCATCTGTTCGCCCAGGGCAATCTGGTACAAGTGGTGGCGGTGAAGTAAACTATGATAATTTGGAATCTGGTGATTTTATAGAAGTTGACACTTCTGGTACTGGTGCAATTGTTAATGCAATTGTTGCAAGTTTAGCAGATGGTACAAATGGTTTGCTGACAAACGAAAATGTAAAAGATTTTGCAATTCCACAACCAAGTGAATCATGTAAACATAATGTGTGTGTTCTGTCAACAAATGGTGAAGAATATTATTGGTTGCAATTGGTTGATACAGATTCTGATAACTAATAGTTAACGGATATTTTGAAATAAAAAACAAAACGAAAGAAAGGAAGATAATAATGAAAAAATTAACAGCAGGTATATTTACCGTTATATTGGGATTAACAACAGTTGATGCATTCGCAGCCATCCCAACACAAGCATACGTAGATGATGCGATTGAGTATGCGTTGGAACAAGCAGAAGCAGCACAAGCAACAGCAGATTTGGCAGCACCACAAGCAACAACATATACAAAGACAGAAGTTGATAATTTGGTAAATGGTGTAAGTGGTTCTTTGAGTGGTTATGTAACAGATGGTGAATTTACAGAATTCCAAACATCAAATACAGCAGCGATTGCAGAAGCAAAGAAAGCTGGTACAGATGCAGCGGCAGCAGCAGCACAAGCACAAGCAACTGCAGATTCCAAGTTGGCTGTAACTGGTACATGTCCAGTAGGTAAAACGTGCTATTTAGATTCAACAGGTGCAATACAAGTCGCTGTTGATACATACGTAAAACCAACTGCTCAACAATAAGGTTGGTATTGAATTTTGGGTTGGGGGGTTGACAAACCCCCAACTTTGGTTTTAGGATACATTATATAGTTAACTGGAATTTGTAATGAAACGTTTGGTTTTTGTATCTTTGTTATCGGCAATGTTTGCGGGAAATGCGTTCGCAGAATTGGTGACCAAGTCTTATGTTGATAATGGACTGGGGTACAAACAAGATGCATTGGTCAGTTCGGATACTGTTACAGTCAGTGGTCAAAAACTGGATGTTGTTGATGCATCTGCGACACGCGCAGGTATTGCAAAGTTGGGTACGATTCCATCTGGGGGTGAAACCAGTACAACAACCGCAACGATTTGGGTTGAATAATATCTTGTTATGCTGGAAATAAAAAAACGCGCCATTGGCGTATTTTTTTTATGAATTGTGACGATATTATCGGTTTTTGTTGTTAAATCTGTGCAAGCATGATTTACATAATTCAAAGCCTTTGATAATTGCATCGTATTTATTTTTATGTGTAAATTCAGAAATAATATCGGTGCCAATACGGGTTTCATAATGACTATTAATCTGTTCCGCAACAATACGGCATTGCATTTCGCAGCCGTCGCATCTTTCTTTGATTTTGAAGTGTTTTTCAATGGCGGTTGGTTGATCTGTTGTACCATAGAATTCGCATATGCCACTAAGATTTTCCGCGTAATCAACTGCATCAAATTGTGTGTTTTGTCTGTGGATGTCGCGAAATATTTCATTATCAATTTGGGGGTAATGCCAAAATCCAGTTGATTGAATTTTACATTGTTTTTCACATCCTTGGCATATTTTTCCATATCTGAACATAGATTATTACCTTGTCTTGTATGTTTTAGATTGTTTCAGACCTTATGTATAACTTGTGAACATAATTGTATCTGGTCGGAGTAGCGGGGTTCGAACCCACGACCTCTACGTCCCGAACGTAGCGCTCTACCAGGCTGAGCTATACTCCGATAAATGTTCGGAAATTATGCGACTGATTTATTTTTATTGCAATACTTTTTTGAAAATTTTTTTCTTGTAATTTTACGCATATGTAGCATATTTATTCATGCATAATAAAAGGGAAAAAGATGTTTATAAAGCGTTTCTTGAAAAAAGAAAAATTTGATAATTATGATGATTATATTCAAAATGCTGTAGTGGATGTGCCCGAAAACTTTAACTTTGCATATGATGTATTGGATGTGATTGCAAATGATGCGCCAGACAAGGTTGCTGTTTTGTGGGTAAATGATAATGGTGAAAAAAAGTCAATTACATTTAAGATGTTGTCAGAAATGTCTGGGGCTGTTGCGAATTTCTTGACTGCGCGCGGTGTAAAAAAAGGTGATACTGTATTGTTATTTATGCGTCGCCGTTGGGAATATTGGGTCGTAATGATGGCGTTGCATAAGTTGGGGGCAATTCCAATCCCTTCTACAAATCAGTTAAAAACCGAAGATATTAAATTTCGTATCAAGGCAGCAGACGTTAAAACAATTGTTGCTTTTGATGATGGTGTCGTTGTTAATGAAATAAAATCTGCGCTTGGGAATAATAATCAGATTCAGTTGATTGATTGTACTGAAATTGCAGATGCATGTGAAAAATATCCTTCTGAATTTGCACGTGTGTTAAATGAAAATACAGATACAATGGTTGTATATTTTACAAGTGGTACAACAGATATGCCAAAAATGGTTGCTCATAATTTTATGTATCCATTGGGACATATAAATACGGCTGTGTTTTGGCAAAGATTAACAGATGATGATATTCATTTTACTTTGTCTGAATCAGGATGGGCAAAGTGTTCGTGGGGTAAAATGTATGGTCAATGGTTGGCCGGTGCGACCGTATTTGTTTTTGACTTTTCACGTATATTTACGGCCAATGATTTGTTGTCTGCGATTGCGGATAATAAAGTGACATCGTTTTGTGCACCACCGACTGCGTATAAAATGATGATAAATGCAAATATGGATAAATTTGATTTGTCTTCTTTGGTCAAAGCAGATGTTGCTGGTGAAGCCTTGAACCCAGAAGTGTATGAACGTTTTTATGAAAAGACAGGTGTGAAATTGCGCGAAGGTTTCGGTCAGACGGAAACATCTGTGTTGCTGTTCACAAATCAATGGATTGAACCAAAGCCTGGTTCTATGGGAAAGCCTGCAGCAGGTTGGGATATTCAATTGTTAGATGAACGTGGTCGTCAGATTACAGATGCAAATACAGTTGGTGAAATTTGTGTTTGTGTCAAAGAATCAAAACCGCTGGGGTTGTTCCAAGGGTATCACAAAAATGAAAAACAAACTGCGGCGATGTATCGTGATGGTTTTTATCACACAGGTGATATGGCGTACTTAGATGCAGATGGGTATTTTTGGTTTGTTGGACGTAATGATGATTTAATCAAGACTAGTGGTTATCGGGTAAGTCCTTTTGAGGTAGAATCTGTGTTGCTGGAACATCCGGCTGTGCGTGAAGTCGCGGTTACAGGTGTGCCAGACACTGCTCGTGGTCAGGCAGTTAAGGCAACAATTGTACTGAATAAATACTTTCAGGCTAATGATGTTTTGGTTCGTCAATTACAAGACCATGTTAAGACAAATACTGCACACTATAAAAGTCCACGTGTTATTGAGTTTGTAGAAACATTACCAATGACAATTAGTGGTAAAATTCGTCGTGCATTAATACGTACATTAGATAGTGCAAAAGAATCAATTGTTGACCCAATTAAAAATACAATTGGTTTTGGGAAAGATGACGAAGATAAATAAATCAGACGCCCCAATCGGGGCGGGTTTTTGTTTTGTTGATGTAGGATATTTGTGGTATAATGTTATCGCGATAATAAAGGTTTTGGTGTGCTTGGTTTTGTTGATAAATTTAATGCAGGTATTGATAGTGTTCTAGACTTAAAACAGGAACCTGAGTATATGTCATCATTGGATAATTGGTTGTTGGTACATGCGACCAGATATATGCCATTGAAAAATGATAAAGGCGAAATGTATATTCCGACAACTGCGATGGCAACAGGGTTCAATATACCTCGTGGGACTGTACACTTTACATTGAATCATATCGTTAATAGTCATAACGAGGGTAATTGGGATGATGCGGGTATTGTTATTTTAACCTCATTCCAAGAAGTAAGGCATATAAATGGTAATCCTGCCGAAGTTGCAATTCAAGATACGTATTTTTTGCCACCAGCAGAAAAAGGGGTGGTGTTGCCAAAAGGGACACGTATCGTTCATGCTTCGTCTGAGTTGGCAGATGGAAAATTATATGAATTTCGTGGTGATGAAACATTTTATAAAGATGATAATTTTGCACCAGATGAAATGGAATTTTTGGTATCTATGATGTCGCAGGGAGAAAAAAGAGAATATGAAAAATACTTAAATGCAGATTTTGCTGAATATGAATTAGAAGCGATTGTGGATAGCTTGGGTGATAAAGGCAAAAAACTTTATGAATCAGCAAGTGATAAAAAGGCATTTCTGCGTGGTGCTTTTTCTGATAAATTGCATTCAATGTTGCAACAACAATGTCGTAAAATGGCTGTCCAAGAAACTGCTAAGGCGATGGGGTACAATATTATACGTACAGCAAAATATGACATGGGTTCAACGTCTATTGCGGTGGCAAAAGTGGCAGCGAACAATGGTATGATTGGAAATATATCAAATAAGGGGCATTCTAATTCTGTGTATAGTGCGCTGGAAGACGAGGTTTGGAATATTTTTGTAGGATTTACATCTGCGGTTACAGAATTATTAACAAATCCAAATCCTTTTGATGTGATATATAAGTTTATTGATGAAAAAACAGAAAATACCGCTCTTTATCAGCCTTATATAGATGCTATTATTAAAAACAAACAACCTAATTTTAAAGCTCAATGCTTGCAGATTGTTAAAATTTATGGTCAGGAGAAAAATACAAAACTAACTGGTGTTATAAACAGATGGTGTGATAGGGCGGGTAAAAATTTTGAAGATTTTCATAAACAATTAAAACAAATGTCGGGTTATAAAGATTTTGTTGAAAAGTTGAAAAAAATGCCTACTTATCAGCAGCGAGAGGCATTAAAG
>JAZOTB010000006.1:0-7757 GCA_045657405.1 Candidatus Enterousia sp. | reverse complement strand
ATTATTTAAAATGTGTTCTATTTGTTTGGTAAATAGTTTGTTTTCAATGCTTTTTGGATTTTTATCACCAAAGTATTCCAGTTTGCAAATTTTATTGTCTTGAAGTTCTTCAATAGGAAGAGACTGCGATTTTACATCAATATAATATCTAGTAGAAGAACAAGCTGATAGTATAAATACAAACAAAATAACATATTTGGTCATAAAAGACATCCCCTAATTTTATTCACACCATAATTCGCATTTTTCACCGGTGTCAATGCTAACTATTGTTGCGTTAACACAGGCGCCATATGGGGAACCTTCAATAAAAACAACTCGGTTGCCTTCGTCAAAACCATCCCACGAGTAACAATATGTTTGTGCACTGAATTTCTCATCGTTAATAATAAAAAAGTCATCATTGTGCGCGACTTGAATCGTGTATTCCATAAGGGCAAACGATGGTATTGGTAACAAAAATAATGATATTGGAAAAATTCGTTTCATTTTTTACTCCTTAATTACGATATGTGTAAAGGCAATAAACATTTTATATATTAGGAAATATGATCAAAAATTGCAATTTTTAATTTAAATTGTATCATTAAAACACGATGTCGTGTTTTAATATTGTCCGAAAACGCCCGTTTTGCAATATGTTCAAAATATGTAGAATTTTTTATGGGTTGTGAAATGGTAAGTTATTCATCGGACTGCGGATAGGTTGCGGATCCTGTGTAGCTGCTGTGTAGCCAAGGGGTTAAATAGTGGTGTTTTTAGCTGGATTGTGGTGTGCCTAAATCCAAAAGTGTAAACAAAGAAAAACGCCGCAAAATCAACGATTTTGCGACGGAATTCGTGGCTCGGGCAACTGGACTCGAACCAGTGACATACGGATTAACAGTCCGTTGTTCTACCGACTGAACTATGCCCGAATAGCGAACACAATATTATATCAAAAAATCGCAGAAGTCAAGCATTTTTTGAATGTTGTCATAATATTGTGTAACATGCAGAAATCCGGGGCTTTTTCCTGTGTTTTTCGCCCAGGTGTAGCGTGTGTGTAAAACATTTTTTTCGCCTTTTTTGAGCTGTTTTTGTCCGTGCGTCTGGGTGGTTTTTTGAGGGCAATGTTCTGAAACAATTATAAAGCGAATTGTGTGGCGGAAATCTGCGGTTTTTGCCATTTGTTTTGCCAAAATATGCCAAAATTGTGTGTAGCACCCAGTACATGGTTGCAGCAGTCCGCGTGTCTTGACGACAATTTTTCCCAGAAAACCGCCCAAAGCCCCAAAAGCGTTTTTGCGGATTTCGGCAATCTGTGTAGCGCCTGTGTAAAACACAGACCGGTTGGAACTATATGCGCTTGTGTCCGTATCTAAATCCGTCAGAAAAACACTCGATTTTTGGCCATATTTTTTTAATAACGAAATTTGTGCAAATTTTTGCAAAAAATGTCCCATTTTTGCTACACAAAAAACCGTTTTTCTTGATTTTATGTGTTTTTTGGGGTTCTATACAAACAAAATAAAAAAGGAAACCCATGACGTATAAAGATGTAGTGTTCGAAATGTTTGAATCTGCCACAGCAGAACTTGAAAAAGGTAACGTTTATAGTGCAAATGTGTTGTTGTGGGCTTGTCGTGAGTTGCTGTGGCGAACACATGGTGTTGCCCAAGGAGAACACCTTGATTGGTTGTTGGATTTGTGGTTTAACAAATATACGGACGAACAGCTTGAACAAGCTTTCAATATTTTGCAGTCAGAAAACAGATTGCCCGAAGAAATTGATTCCATAGATGCCTTGAAATCAAAATTGAAGCGAGCAATGATAAAGGAAAACCCAATAAATCTAGACGAGATAAAAAAGAATTTTAATGATTGTTACGAGATGTACAACAACAGTAAACATGGCTCTGGTCGTGGTTTTGGTGTAACAGGCTTAGATAAGGAAGTAGATGATGCTCTCGACCCCCAAGTTGTAAAAATGCTGCATCAAATGGTATCATATTACATCGATAGTATTTATACAAAAGACATTATTGAAAAATATGGCTTGGAATATATGGACGAGAAATACGGCAGCCCTAAAAATTAGTTGTTTCAAACGATAGGCAATATGTTCAATTTAATGTATTGAATTGATTTTATAAATAAGCTAGGATTACAGACGGAATAAAAAGGAAATTCATGTCTATGCAACAAAAGAAATTAACATTTGTAGATTATACAATTGTTCTTGGTGTGATTATTTGTTGTAGCCTTATGGTGTGGGGGATGGACACAAGGCATGCACAAGTTGCACAACAAATATATGAAGAATTGTTTAAGGACGATGAAAATGCAGAACTTCTTTGTGGACAACGATTGATGAGAAAGTGGAGAAGTGCTGGTATTGAAGTTACATCGATAGAGGATGTTGTTGGTGCTTCTGATATTTGTCGTTGTGCTCCTTGGGGGCTGAAAGACATTATTTATAATCGTTCTGGAGTTAGCATGAGTCGAGCCCAGCGTTTGCTTGATGAAGATATAGATATATATTTACATAACGCTGAATTAGATTGCGATCGTATTCGGGCAGAATATGCTAAAAAGATGTCAAAGGTAGCGATACGAAAGGTGTATTATGATTATAATCGCCCTAAAACATGGGAAGATATTGAAAATAATCTAAGAAAAAACAGTGAAGAGTCTTTAAACGAAAGAGTTCTTTTGCGTAAAAATATATACCATACATGTATAACAAATGCGATTGGAGCAAATAAAGGTGGCGGATATAACGGAAGAGCGAAAAAGGCGTATCAGCAATTTTCATCATTGTGTAATTGTGTAGCAACAGAAACTACGGATATTGTTACGGGTTCGGTAGATGCAAAAACATTGCAAGCTGTGTATAATGGCGCCCTTAAAAGATGCCAATAAAACCAAAGTGACAATCTACTGCCCAGCTGAGCGGTAGATTTAAAATTCAACTATTTGTTTCTGACAATTCCTTGCAAAGTTCCCAAATCATCCGCAGATTCAAGTTTGTGAATTATTTTATGGCAATTTGGGCATAGTATCAAAAAGTCTTCTGGGGAAACGACTCTGGATGAATTTTCTTCCATTTGTCCCCAAGGTTTTTTATGATGGGCTTCCAACATATATTTCATTTGCTCGCCATATTCAGTCGCTGGATTTAATCCACATCCCATACAAATATATCCATGGTATTCCTTGATAGATTGAATGTCTTTATTGCTTAATCTGCCTTCATACTTAATATGATTTTGTTTGCGAATATGTTGTTCTTGGAATTTTTTTAGTTCCTGCGAAAACGATGTAAAACTCTGTTCTGGCATCTCTTCACCAAACGATTCAAGCCTATCGGCAAACATTTGTTTGTCTGCTGTTGTTAAATCTGATTTCTCTATCTCATCCTGTAGCGTCTTTTTGCGTGCTGGCCATACATACTGTTTATTAAATTGTCTGTGTACGGATTTTGCAGTTTCTGAATCTTGCAAATGATGTGCAAAAAAATTCTCTAGCTCAATATCACTTTTTGTCTCAATCAGCGATTTTGCTGACACGCTATTGTGTTCCAACCATTTGTTTAATGTTTCTTTGTCAGCCAATGAGGGTGTAGCTGTACTTGTTGAATCCTTTGAGTTATTTGTAGCTTTTGTGTAATTATTTGGTCGTAATGAATCCTCTATCGCACGATGTATACGCTCGCTAATGCTCTGATATGTTATCAAATCATAAAGAACCAGTGCAATTCCTGCTAATCCTATAGGCAACAAAAACCAATATGTGCCATCTGCATAATATAAACTTTGAATCCCCTTAGCACTCAGAATGAAACCGCCTAAGAAAAGGCTTAGCCAACATAACGAAAAAAGTGTATCAACTATAAACCACATTATTTTATCTCTAATAACTTGTTTATAAACATAATAGTGTAAATAAATTCCTAATGCAATAACCTGCTAAAATTTTGATAAATTTTTGGCAAAAAATTGACAAAACTTTTGGCTTTCATTGAGTGATTTTTCTATTATAATTAAATACAATAGAACAAGAGCATAAAAAATGTTAAATGAAATCTTTAATCAACAAGTACATAGGCAAGCCGAATTGCTTAAATTAGGCTTGTGTGGTTTAAAAGCCAATGGTTATGATACAGACAACTATGAAAATGGCATATTTCTGATTGGGTATCGGGCATTAAATGTATGTGGCAACTATATAATGTACGGTTATACAGGTGCAAATATTGACTTGGCAGAACAGCAATTATGTACGGCAGTGCAATATATTGATGATATGGATTTAACGCACTCTGTTCACAATTTACAACAGAATCCGACCCCGGACCATTTACAACGTGCGTTTGTGGCATTTGATAATGCTTTCCGCAAACATCAAATACAAAACACTACCAAGAAGTATTTTGAAAAATCACTCAGAGATTGATTATAAAAATCGGTGTAAAATAGTTTGTGACTAAGATAATAGTTTATAGTTCTCAAAAATACAAACTATAAAGTTTGTGCTTGCGTTGTTTTACTTTATACTTTATAGTTATTAAAAATACAAACCTTAAAGTAAGAGGTAAGCAAATGTCTGAAATCTTGAAAAGCATAAATGAAAACAAAAAGAAACTATCTTTGCTGTTAAAAAACAAGGATAATCGTGATGTTTTATATAATTGGCTAAAGACCGAGTTGGCTTATACTTCTAATGCGATTGAGGGCAATACCCTGACACGTCGTGAAACATCATTGGCCATTGAAGAGAATATAACCAGCGGTTCAAAACCTATTTCACATTATGTGGAGGCGGTAAATCATGCCCGGGCATTTGAGCTGATTATGGAACGCGCCAAGGATAAGCGGCCGATTGATGTCAATGATGTATTACATATACACAAATGCATTCTGTCGGGAATTGACGATCCAAACGCAGGCTTTTACAGAAATGTTCCTGTTAGAATCTCTGGTTCCAGGACTGTTTTGCCAAATCCGCTAAAAGTGCCAGACTTGATGGAAGGTTTTAATCATTGGTTAACTACGACTGATGAAGAGGTTGTGTATCGTGCAGTAAATGCGCACTATCGTTTGGTGACAATTCATCCGTTCAAGGATGGAAATGGTCGTACTGCACGATTGCTAATGAACCTGATTCTGGTACAGGCTGGCTTTACACCAACAATCATCAGAAAAATAGACAGAAAACGTTATTTGGATGCTTTGGAAAAATATCAAACAACAGGAAATGGCGAGTCATATTATAGTTTTATGTTGTCGGCATTAAATCGGTCTTTAAAGACGGCAATAGATATGCTGGATACAAATCGCCCAGATGCAAGCGATGTAAAACTGGTGACAATTGCAAAGTATGCCAAGATTAAGGGTGTGCCAACATCAACAATACGCTATTGGGTGCAAACTGGAAAAATAAAACCAACCGCAATAACGGATTCTGGGTATATGATGTTTGATCCAAATATGTAATTAGAAATTGTTTTGGTGTGTTGGAAAAAATCTATCCAACGATATCCAAAACAGTACATCGCATGTGGTGAAAAATGGACTTTTGGTGTGCTGTTAAAAAATGTAAAAAAATCGGTGTAAAATGGGGTGCTGTGTAGCAGCTGTGTAAAACACAGACCTGCTTAAACCCCATTTGAAGCCTATGTTCGTCAAAAATAGTGCCAATTTTAATATCAGAAAAATCCCAGATTTACAGGGTGTTCGGAACTAAATCAAGTTATAGGAAGATTGAGTCGTTTGTGTTAACAGTCCGTTGTTCTACCGACTGAACTATGCCCGAATAGCGTTGCATATAATATACTAAAAAAAGGCAGAAGTCAAGCGTTTTTAGAAGAAATTTGTCGTGTGTTATGCACCCCGCAAAACCGCAGAAACCTGCGACTTTTATCCCAAAGTGTATGTAAATGTGTGTTTTTCAAACGACCATACTACGCTAAAAATGTCCCCTAAAAAACACCCGAAAAATATGATTTCAGCAGTAACCCTACCATTGAAATCAACCTGATTTCAATGTTGATTTCAGGTTGATTTAATACTTTGTTTTTACTATATATAATCCATAAGAAAATATGTGATTATGGAAAATGTTAGGGCTAAAAGAAAATGACAGATGCTGATATTTTAAGTCGTGCAATAGTTCCGTTTTTATTATGGGATAACAGTATCCCGACAGAAGAAGATTCACTGCCGTGCGTAGGCAAAGGCGGAACTTGTTTTTTTATTCAGCATAAGGATGATTTTTATGCAGTGACTGCTAGACATTGTTTGGAGCCGGCAAGTCCAAAACATATTTTTATAGCGTTGCCCAACAAATCAATGAAGGGTCTTCCGGTTTCAAAGGTATTGGTGTCTCATTATGAGGATTCTTTGGGAACAGACACAGATATTATCTTGATCAAACTGTCAATACTGGACTTACTAGTAGCAAAAGCAAAATCGGGAAGCGATAAACTGGCTGCTGATATCTTAAATACACCTTATATGAAACGTGAAATGAGGCTAAATAAACACAGAAAGCCGATAGATAGATTAAAGAAAACCGTATGGAGTTCGTTTTATGAAACTATCAGAAACAGTAAACAAAAAGAAATATTAGAATTAGTGGAAAAGGTTTATACGGATGATTTAACAATACGTATTTTAAAATTAAACGAAGTTCATGATATGAAAGTCGGTGATACTTGTGTGGCACTGGGGTTTCCAAACAGCAATTTCCATATAAATTATTCGCAGCGGACAATAAACTCTCTTATTTTGGGAGTGAAATGCGAATTTATTGGCTTTGATGCAAATCGGCATGATTATGTATTTAAGTGCGAAGAAGTTGATCTGTTAAATGGTATGAGTGGAGGACCGGTATTATTTCAAGATAGGGTAATTGGTGTATTGCATAGTGCTAATGTTAAAGAAAACAAGGTGTATGCAACGCCAATAAATCCACAATTTATAGAACAAGCAAGCCAAGTATAACGAGTCTATTATTTTATTCAATTTACATTTCTGGAATAGGTTGTTAAAATAAGAATAAAAGCAAGGAACAAGGAAATGAAAAAGCATATATTTTGTGGTGTTTTTATGATTTTGATCACATGTCCGGCATTTGCTTATGTAGATAAGTATGATGGTGATATGAATGAACCTTGGTGGGGATTTTTAGTTGTTATTGTTTTTGCTGCGATTGGAGCTTTGTTAAATGTAATAAGAGAAAGAAAAATAAAAAATGTATTGGAAACAATAGATCCTTCAAAGTCATTAGAGGAAGCTTGTCCAGAAATAGCGAAGCTATGGAATTATAAACATAATGGCCATAAAAGACCTCATAACGTTAAACCTGATAGCAATGAGGCCGTTCACTGGATTTGTCCATTATGTAATCGCGATCATCTTAAAGCTATTCGTGAGAAGGTGGCTTTCCCAGAATGCCCCTTTTGTAAAAAATAGTATGTTTGAACTGTCGTTTAAGTTCGGTTTGTCTCTGCGTGCAGTATAACAATCCAGACAAAATCTAGTGTCAATATATTCAATTTACTTTTTTGATTTTTAGTGATAGACTATGAATTGAATCCATAGGGATATGGGTTCGGGGTTGTCAAAAGCCCACTTCATCCGGTACAAAATCAAGGCGTATCGAAAATCCGATATGCTTCCTGTGGTTTTGTGTCGTTATTTATCCCTGACTTAATAAGTCGGGGGGCTGTTCGTTATACAACAGGGGAAACCCGAAAGCGACAGAATCAACGA
>JAZOTB010000005.1:0-2370 GCA_045657405.1 Candidatus Enterousia sp. | reverse complement strand
GGATATACCATTCATATAATAACCGCCATTACACAATGTATATGTACATGTTTCATCACAGTTTGTATAATCACCTGTATTTGCATCAAAATAACATGTACGTTCACCAAAACCGTTTTCATCAGAACACTGTACAGTTTTTGAACATACGCCATCTGGACATGGTGCGCATGCAACCTTGCCATCCCATGCAGATTCAAAACCTGTAATGTATTGTGTTGTGCCGGCTGGACAAGATGTATCCAACGCAGTGCGAGCGAATATACCCCCCATCGTTGCAGAATCAAAATCCGTCGAATCCATCTTTTCAAATGTGTTTGCTGGGATATAGCCAGATAATTTTGTACAGCGCACGAATGTATCGTAGAACATACGATCTGCTGGCTTGCCTTCTATATTCTTGAACAAGCCATCTGGCAAACTGGCTAGTGATGTACAGTCCATGAATGTATATAAGAACATATACTCGCTACTTCCCGTTACGCCACTGAACAGGTCCGCTGGGATTGATTCCAATGATGTACAGCCAGAGAATGTATAGGAGAACATATACTCGCCACTGCCCTCTACACCACTGAACAGGCCCGCAGGGATTGATCGCAATGATGTACACTTACTGAATGTACTGTAGAACATAGACTTGCTACTGCCCGTTACACCACTGAACAGACCCGCTGGGATTGATTGCAATGATGTACAGTTATCGAATGTAGCGTAGAACATACGCTCGCCACTGCCCGTTACACCACTGAACAGGTCCGCATGGATTGATTGCAATGATGTACAGTAAGAGAATGTACTGCTGAACATATACTCGCTACTGCCCGTTACACCACTGAACAGGTGCGCTGGGATTGATTGCAATGATCTACAGCTAGAGAATGTACTGTAGAACATATAAGGCGTGTTACCACCAAATATGGCGCCCAGACTGCCGTCAACAGTTTTGATGTTTTTATTACCACTGAAACTGATTGCGGCAACACTAGATGAAGTTGTATATCCTGTTGCATCACCATACATTTTAATTGTATGTGTGCCAGCATCTGCATATGTCGCAGATGTGTATGTTGTGTTTGATGTGTTATTCGTTCTGTCAATCTTTTGTACACCACGACCATCATCAAAATCAACATAGAATACACCAGATGCAGACATCTTAAAACTGAACTTTGCACCAGCAGACATTTCTGTTGTTGTGATTGTGAATTCTGGTTCAATACATTCGCCATTTACCAGCATTTTGTTGTCTGTGCAACCAACCCTTTCCCACTGTGCAACCAATACCCTGGCGCCTGGATATGTCCATGTAAACGATTCAGGAACCGTATTTCCATCAATTGTATAGCCGTTAAAACTATATCCATCACGTGTACAAACATCTGTACGTGGGGTAAATACAGAATTGTATGTGGCAGAACCAGTTGCACTGCCAGTGCCACCATTACAATCATATTCAACCGTATATGTTTCATCATAAAATGTACATACAGGCGCATCAACCGTATTATCAGATATACAATTTACCACATCCTTGATATCGCCAACAACCGATGTATAACCAGATGGACACGTATCACCATCGGTAACAATAATTGCATCATCAGACAATGTCGCATCAGACGCAGCCGAAACATAACCAGACGGACATGTTTCTGCACTAAACGCAAACGATGGACATATACCTGCAATTAATATGCACATCAATATCTTACGAAAAAAATTATACATTCTCATAAATTCTTCCTTTGTATATCCCCACCATACATTTAACAATATCAAAATTATTCGTAAAATTCACCGAACAGGGTTTTATGAAATGTTTGATTATAGCCACCATTTTGGTATGTAACATTTTCATTTTCGTTATACAAATTACTTATAATCATGCTGGCACACACATTCGCACACCAATAATGACAATCACCAGCACCACCATCACCACCAGAATGCTGTTTTGCATATACCCAACGTGAAACAACCGGCTGAACCATCTTGCAATAACAATATTTATTGTCTGCAATACTGCCACTTACAGTAACAGAATCAACAGACCGGCCAACAGTTCCGCCCACAGAACCACACAAACTGACACCATGGACAGGAACGCCACCACACGTCGTACCCCAGTCGCTTTGCCCACCCTGGGCCGTTAAATTATTACCATTGTCCCAATAATTATAATCATCAGTGCAAATTGATGACGATGTCAATTTAACACATTTTTGTGCAGCATGACATGCCGTTGACGCCAAAATCGCCAAGCAAGCATAGCAGAAAAATCCCATAAATCTGTGTGTTTTTTGTGTTTTTAACATATAACAACCCCTTCCTTTTGCTTGCATCGTACAAAAACTCAAAATTTTACAC
>JAZOTB010000004.1:0-25235 GCA_045657405.1 Candidatus Enterousia sp. | reverse complement strand
CTCATACTCATCAAATGCAAGTTCTGCAAGTTTGCTGCGATACCTTTGAAATTTTTCATCATCCGATTTGCCCGACATACGTGATACCAAATCAGGGGCCTTATCTTTTAATACAGATTCCATTTCTAACAAAACAGCTGCCTTATCTTGATTTTTCTCAAGAATAGAACCCTTTGTAATGTTGTTATAATCGGCCTGAATTTTACCATTAACAATATTATAATCAGCTTTTGCAAACGAATCTGCATTCGCAGATATTGGTAAAATCAGCAAAAACAGCAACAGAAAACGCTTCAATTCCCTCTTCCTTTAATACAGACAAATTTTATCATAAAAGAAATATATTTGTAATAAAAATCCCCACTCTGGGGGATTTTTTAAGAATCTTCGTCTTCTATATCTTCTTCATCATCTGATTCAACAGCATTCAAGTCTATTTCTTTTGGAATTCCCAAAATATCTTCAATTTTATCAGATGCAGCATCTAAATCTATTTTATGCAATACTGCAAATTCTTGAGCCATGCGTTCCAACGCACGTAAATATAACTGGCGCGCAGAAAATGTCATAGTATCCGCAGCACTGCGACGTTGCAAATCACGAACAACTTCGGCTAATTTCATTGGATCGCCAGAATTAATATTTTCTTCGTATTGTGCAGCACGACGCGCCCAAATCATACGCTTAGCGCCAGCCTTACCCTTGGCCGAAGCAATTGCTTCATCCATTTTTTTCGCACTTATCAAAGGACGCAGACCTGAAATTTCAGCACGTTCCAACGGAACACGCAATGTCATATGATTACGTTCAAAATCAATGACCATTAATTTTATCTTTTGTCCTGCGATTGTTTGTTCTTCAATACGCAACAATTTTCCAACACCCTGTGTTGGATATACAACATACTGTCCTGCTTTAAAGTCTAATTTCTTACTTGGCATAATTATCTAACCCTTTACGGTTGCCATCCTCTCTGTCCATGTCATTATATCATAAAAAAACGAAAAAACAAATAATTGACGAAAAAAAAATACCTTGGGCAAATCCAATGGGTAATTTTTACAATTTTATACGACGCATATTTCCGGTTCTACGAATCGCAGATTCACGCGAAACACCGGTATCACCATCAGTCTCGGCACACACCCATTCATCGCCCTGTAAAACGGCAATCTGACCAGATTCACAATTCGGTTTTTCCAAACTCCACGCAAAACAACCACCCTTTTGATATGATTCATAAGTCGCAGAATCATTACCACTGCGTGTATATGCCCCGTATTTAGGATTCCAAACACCATGCGCTTCGCCTGCGCACCATCTGCGTTCACCCCAACATTCTATGCATGTCCCTTCGTTATCACACAGTCTGTCCGGTGACATTGTTGCAATATAGCCAGATGCAGCCTTGTCCCCACTGCCCATCTTCTTACCATTTTCTAAATCAACACACCATAATTTCTGGCATTTAGATACTGTAATTCCGTCTATTTTATCGCCCGTATCAGTTAACACATAACCACTGCCACAAGAAACACCCGCAGCATTTGCACCAAACACAAACGACACAGCAAAAATAAACGCAAATTTTAATAACTTATTCATAAGACTAATTATACCTTATTTTTATACATTAAACAATACAAAAATCCCTTTGTTACTGTCCCATACCTGCTGGTGTAAAACGACCAATATTATTAAACAATTCTTCTATTGCGTTTAATTCAATTGCTGCTGGGATTTGTGTTTCACCTTCTGCAATCTTTACATCTGGTAAATCTTTATCGTGCAGCACCTGTGTTTTCAACACACGATTTCCACGTACCCACACCAACAAAACTGTTTTATCTGTAAAAGTTGGCGCCAATGGTCCACGATAATTTTCATCTGCGCCATAATAAATCCAAACTTCGTCACCATGCACAGTTTTAACCTGTGGAGCACCAATTTCATCCATTAAAACCTTGGTTGTTTTAATATCTTTGATCCTGCCTTCTAGATTTTCTGGAAAAACATAGCCACGATGTTTTGTCTGAAACGTACACGCAGACATCAATACAACCAAAGCCAGCAATATTTTTTTCATTATCCTTCTCCATTTTCTTTCACACTTGGCTGGTGAAGCATTGCAAATTGTGCAATATGCTTTTTCAACTCACTCTTATACGCATTATTTGCCTTAGCTAAATCAACCAATTTATTAAACTGAGGATTCGCAGCCCTTGCCGCCCCAAAACGACTTTCTGTTTTCAAGAATTCTTCCAGTGGCGACGGATTGTCAACATTAGAATCCATTGTCAGCGGATTATGTCCTTCGTCAATTAAACGTGGATCAAATCTGAACAATGGCCAGGCCCCTGTTTGTACCATTTGCATCTGATGTTCTGGTCCATTTTGCAATGCAAAACCATGTGCAATGCATGGCGCATACGCCAATATTATTGAAGGACCATTAAATGATGCTGCTTCACGAAATGCACGAATCGCCTGCGCCTGATTTGCGCCCATTGCAATCTGAGCAACATACGCCCCCGACATCATCGCAATCATACCCAAATCTTTTTTGGCATGTTCTTTACCACCAATTGCAAACTTCATACTGGCACCAAAAGGTGTTGATTTAGACTGTTGACCACCTGTATTTGAATAACCTTCTGTATCCAAAACCAATACATTTACATTTTCACCACTGTGCAATATATGATCCAAGCCACCATAACCAATGTCATATGCCCAACCATCACCGCCAATAATCCAAACAGATTTATCAACAATTTCACCAACTAAACTTTCTGCCAATCTTGCTCTTTCACCTGTGATATCGGCCAACTGTTTACGTAAATTTTGTTCTATTTCACGTTGCTTTAACGAATCTGTCACATCAAACATCTGTTCAACATTTTCTATTCCTAGTTCAAACAACAACGCCTTTAAGTTTTCACGCTTTTGATTCAATGCCAAACGCATTCCCAAACCATATTCTGCATTATCTTCAAACAATGAATTAGACCACGCTGGCCCACGACCGTTGGCATCACATGTCCACGGTGTCGTTGGTAAATTTGCGCCATATATAGACGAGCAACCCGTTGCATTTGCAACAACCATTTTATCGCCAAACAAGTGCGCCAACATTCTAACATACGGTGTTTCACCACAACCCGCACATGCGCCAGGGAATTCAAAATAATGAGGCAACAATTCAACATGTTTTGGAATATTCAAATTTAATTTACTACGTTCAATATTTGGTATTTTTTCTGCTGCATTGAATTTTATTTGCTGTTGCTCTATAATTTCTTTGTCTGTTGTCATTGACAATGCACCCACAGGACAATGTTTTACACACAAATTACAGCCCGTACAATCAGCCGAAGAAATATTAATTGTAAAGTACATATCAGGACCCAATTCAGGTGTTTTCATTGGAACAACAGTTACCCCATCAGCACGCGCTTTGTCTGCCTGCTCTTGTGTCATTGCCTTGATACGAATCACAGCATGCGGACACAACATTGCACACTTTCCACACTGGATACATTTATTTATATCTACTGATGCCACCCTGTCTGAAACAGCGCGCTTTTCATACTTTGATGTTCCAACAGGATATTGTCCGCCCCCAAATTCACCATCAACACGGAAACGAGACACAGGTATTGCATCGCCACGTTGTGCCGCAATTTCACCCAACGTGCCTGCAATTTCTGCGGGTGTATCCAAGGTCATAGCAGGAACAAAATCTGGCGCAAATCCAGATACAGATGAAGGCAATTTATAATGCTGTAAATATTCTGCAGCCTTGTCCACCGCTGCCCAGTTAGCCTCTACAACATCCATACCCTTTTTCTTATATGTTTTTTCAATTGCAACTTTGGCACTGGTTGCAGCCAACTTTGAATCAATAACCTGTGTTAAATTAAAGAAATTCAACATAATAAAGGTATTGATACGATTACCCAGCCCCAATTCTGATGCAGCACGATTCGCATCCAAGAAATATACATTTGCACGCATACGGATAAGATGTTCTTGGGTATCTTTTGGCAAATTCGCAAATGCAACATCTGGCGCCAAAGATGTATTAATCATAACAGTTCCACCAGAACGCAGTCCGCGAAACACATCAAATCTTTGTGCAATCATAAAGTTTGATACGCTAATAAAATCAGCCACTTCAACTAAATACTGACTTTTTATAGGTTCATCAGAAAAACGAACATGTGATGCAGTCAGTCCACCTGATTTTTTAGAATCATACACAGCATAAGACTGTGGATACAAATCCGAATTTTCACCAACTATTTTTACAATATTTTTAACTGCTCCAACGGTACCGTCACTACCAATACCATATAATATAGCCGTCTTAAAGTTAGGTGCCTCAACAGAAAACGCCATGTCTGTCTTTAATGACAAACCACTTAAATCATCGTCAATTCCAACAGTAAAGTTATGATGAATTGTTCCACGCATCAAATTTTCATACACCGCCTTGACATCACGAGGTTTGAATTCTTTGGAACCTAAACCATAACGCCCACCAAAAACTTCTATTCCTGCATCAACAACAGACTTTACATCTTGGTACAACGGCTCACCAATACTGCCTGGTTCTTTTGTTCTATCCAGCACTGCAATACGCTTTACAGATTGCGGCAATATGTTACAGAACATATCTACTGGGAAAGGACGATACAAATGAACTTTTACCAATCCTAAACCACTTGGCAAATAAGGCAAAGTTTCTTCAATTGTATCAACAGCACTTCCCATTGCAACAATGACATTTTCCGCATTTTTATCACCAACATATTCAACTAAGCCATATTTACGCCCTGTCAATTTAGCAAACTCATCCATACAATTCTGCACAATCTCTGGTGTCTGTTCATACAATGGGTTTGCGGCTTCACGTCCTTGAAAATACACATCAGGATTTTGTGCTGTACCACGAATTGTTGGCTTGTCAGGAGTCATACCCCGCGCCCTATTTTCCAAAACCAGATTATCAGGAATTAAACTTTTCAATACAGAATCTTCTATTCTTATTAATCTAGATTCTTCGTGACTGGTACGGAAACCATCAAAAAAGTGTAAAAATGGAACACGACTACGTATAGTTGCGGCATGCGCAATCGCAGCCATATCATGCGCCTGTTGAACATTGTGCGAAGACAACATTGCAAAACCCGTACTACGCACAGACATAACATCACTATGATCACCAAAAATTGACAACGCATGTGTCGCTAGTGCACGTGCAGCAACATGCATAACAAAAGGCGTCTGTTCACCTGCAATTTTATACATATTTGGAATCATCAACAGCAAACCTTGTGATGCAGTGAACGTTGTTGCCAACGCCCCCATCTGAAGAGCACCATGCATTGCACCAGCAGCCCCCGCTTCTGATTGCATTTCTATTATTTGCGGTATTGCACCCCAGATATTCTTTTTATGCTGAAAAGACCACTCATCCGCCAATTCGCCCATTGTACTACTGGGGGTAATAGGATAAATCGCTGCAAAATCAACACATCTATACGCAACATCAGCAGCCGCCCAGTTACCATCAACAATTAATTTAGACATATTTTTCTTCCTTAAAATATAATGTTATAATTCGGAAAAAATTATAGCAAACCCCCAAAAAAACGCAAGAATTATTCTCAAAAAAACAGTTGACAAATTAATATTATGTGTTATTTTTTTACAAAAATATCTGTTTTATAACCCAAGGATAAAATCATGTCACAAAAAGAAGGCAATTACGTATCAGGAAACAATGTTTTTATTTTAGATAACTTCAGATCCATAACCACTAATGAAATGATTGGCGATTTATCTGATTTGGTAATGAAACTAGAACCACGCGATGAATACAAAGGCAATGTAACATTAAAGTCACCATACGACATTGACACTTCAAAATACAATGTTATTAACGTGTTTATTAATTCCAATGGTGGCGATATTGACATACTAAACTCTATTATAACATTACTGGGAATTGCAAAATCCAAAGGTGCGATTATCCGTACTACAGTATGCAGCAAGGCATACAGTTGTGGCAGCGTATTGGCAATCATAGGTACCCCAGGATTCCGCATCATGTATGCAAATGCATACCATCTGGTTCATTTTGGCACACAAACCAGAACAGCAAAACAAGAAAGCGAAATAGAATCTGTAACCAACAGCATGAAAGAACATCATACCAATTGGAATAACCTGTACTTAAACAACACAAATATATCACAAAAAGAACTAAAAAAATTAATGTCCAAAGACAGTTTTGTAACCGCAAACAAAGCACTTAAATATTCTTTCTGCGATTGGATAATTAATGAAAAAGGTTTGATACGAAACAAATAAAAAAATGGGGTGTCTCCCCATTTTTTATTTTGTTTCTTCTACAACTTCTTCTTGTGCTTGATTTGCCAATACTGCATTTGCACGTTTTTGCATTTTTCCCATTGCGATTACCATATCCAATGCACGTTGCAATTGATAATCCTGAGCGTCTTTTTCTTCATCCGTCAGTTCCTTTTTATCATCCTTGCTATCTTCGTCTTTTTTATCTGACTTCTTTTTTGACTGTTCATTTTTTAATGCATTTTTGAACGATGCTTCCGAATAAGTACTTTCTTTCTTTTCTATTACTTCTATCTTAGATTGCAACACTTCAACATCTGGAGTAATACCTTCATTTTGGATTGATCGGCCAGACGGTGTATAATAGCGCGCAATTGTAATGTGAATTGCTGTTCCATCACCTAATGGTTTTTGTTGCTGAACACTACCCTTACCAAAAGATTGCGATCCCATAACCAAACCACGACCATTATCCTGTAATGCACCAGCCACAATTTCTGACGCTGACGCAGAACCATGATTAATCAATACAACTACAGGCTTACCATTTGTCAAATCACCAGCAGACGCATGTACACGTTCTATGTCTGCTGCCTTTTTGCCACGTGTTGAAACAATTTCACCACTGTCCAAAAACGCATCTGACACTTCTATTGCAGCAGTCAAATAACCACCCGGATTATTACGAACGTCAACAATATATCCAACGACATCTTTCTTTTCCAACGTATTCAACGCATCCTTTAATTCACGTGCAGTCGTTGCACCAAAATCAGAAATTCTGACATACCCAACCTTTGGCGTATCTTTATCTTCTGGATCGGCATCAGCCAACATTTTTTCTTCAAACTTAACTGATTTTACTTTGATAATATCACGTTTTAACGTTAGTGTTTTTGGTTCTCCTTCTTCAGAAATAACTGTTAATTTTACTTTTGTTCCAGGTCTGCCCTTCATTTTTTTAACAGCCTGATTCAATGTCAAATCAAATACTTGTTCACCATCAATATGCGTAATATAATCACCCGCTTTGATACCCGCTTTGGCAGCAGGCGTATCATCAATTGGTGAAATAACACGAACAGCACCACGATCACTGGTAATTTGAATACCCAAACCACCAAATTCACCATGGGACTTTTCGCTAAATTCCTTGAAATCATCTGCAGACAAATAAGACGAATGTGGGTCTAATGCGCCCAACATACCGTTCATTGCAGCCTCTAGCATCTTTTTTTCATCTGCTTCTTCAACAAAGTTTTCACGCGCAACTTCAAACACCATAGCCAATTTTTTTAATTCGGAATAAATCTGTTCATCCGTTAAATGCACAACAGGTTCTTCTTTTTTCTTTTTTTCTGCCCCATTTGCAACCAATGGCATAAACAACGCAACCAAAACTAGTATTTTCTTTAACATATTCGTACCCTTTCACTTTTTTGTATGCCTTAATATAAAACAAAATATAAGTCACCGCAAGTACGTTTTACACAATAAAAGCCTTTTTCTAAAAAGCACATTCAGACTTGACATTTATATTTTTTGTACTACAATTTCAATTATGAAAGACATTAGTACAACAAGTTTTATAAAAATACCGCTTGATAATCCAAATAAACTGGAGCACACAACCAGCATGGATTTATCAACCCCATGCATATTAATACTGGGGGGCGAAAACACAGACACACCCGGATGGGCGCGTAACTATTGTATTAGCATTGCCAAAACACTATACTTTAATAACATTAAAAGCGGTCTGAACATATATTCAACATCTTACAAACTTCGTGACCGCAACAGCGGTTTAGACCGCCTGAACTTGTTCCGTGAATTTCGTGGTACAAAACAATTATTAAATTATGGCAACGGGCTAACAATGACAGATATCGCATATATGAATCAGTCTTATCCGTTAAGTAACACATATCCAAATTACATATATGATGTTTTGAATTTCGCTTTTATACCACGATTACTTGGGCGCAACGAACAAATGTTGCCACCTAAGAAAATTAAAGAAAACTTCAGAAACATGATAGTTTTCACACATTGTCATGGTACATATGTACTGCGAATGATAGAAAAATATCTTCACCAAGAATCTAACAGATTCACATACAGTCTATCAGATATGTACGAAGCACAAAAAAACATATTAGCAATAAACCATGCGCCATTTGCGCCACTGGAACAAAGCAAATTTTCAACAGTATCATTTATCAGCGCTTCGGATTCACAAATTAACCATTATAACGAACTAACTTATAATATGCGAAAATCACCGGAAATATTCCAACCTGCTTTTTTTGGTCCAGAATTCGGCAATATAATGATAGTAAATCGCATAAAAAAAGACATAACCAAAGAACACAGTCAAGTCGGTCTTAGTGGCGACAAAAAAACAGAGCACGCATTAACAACAAACGGACAAATATTGTTTGCTGCTGAACGCAATGCATTACTGGAAGGAACACGTGCCATGCTTGCACATAAACCAATTCCAGAAACATCAAAACTAATTCGCTGTCCGGACAAAGACATAGAATTTGATTTCAACGATTTCAAAAAACGCGGTCAAAAAATATGTCTAGATTTAAACATAAAAACACTGTAACACAAAATTATTGTAAACAGCGTTATTCCAAAACCTGATTTTGCAAATCAATCAGTTGCTGACACCCCTGTCCTGCCAGCATCATCAATTCAGACAATTGCGATGCATCAAATGGATGTTGTTCACCTGAAGCTTGAATTTCAACAAATTTACCTGAACCTGCAACAACAAAATTTGCATCCATTTCTGCCACACAATCTTCCTCGTAATCTAAATCAAGAATTAAATCACCGTTCCATAATCCTGCAGACACAGCCGCAACATTATCCATAATTGGATTTTCAGAAATACGTCCTTTATCCATCAACCAGCGCACAGCCAAACTTAATGCTACGAATGCCCCTGTAATACTAGCGCATCTGGTACCACCATCTGCTTGAATAACATCACAATCAATAGTGATTGTATGTTTTCCCAATTTTTCCATATCAACAACACTCCGCAAAGAACGGCCTATTAATCGTGAAATTTCGGCACTACGATTATCTTTCATTAATGCCTCACGTCCTTTACGAGTACCGTTTGCACGTGGCAACATTGCATATTCTGCAGTAACCCAGCCCCCTGTTTTATTTTGCATACGTTTCCATGTTGGTTGATTCAAATCTACAGACGCATTACACAAAACATGCGTTCCACCAACTTTTATCAAACAAGACCCCTCTGCCCACTTGTTCACACAGGTTTCCAAAGACACATGACGCATTTGATTTGCCTTACGCAATGATGGACGTAACATAAAAAATCCTTTCTTACTTAATTATTTTTGATTCATTATATATACAAACGATTGTTTTGCAATTTTTTTTAGATTTGCTTTTTGATATAATATTGTTATCCTATCAATCGCGTTAAAAAGGATTTTTATGTCAGCAAAGACAAAACGCCTGATAAAAAAGATAATAAGTTATTCAGGCATTTTCTTTTTCGTATTGGCCGCAGGCATGTTATGGTGGCAATTACGAAATTACAGTTTATACGATATCGCCCATGCAATACTGGACATACCATTTAATAATTTATTAATAGCTTGTATCGCATGTCTGGCTGGCTATCTGGCATTATCATTGTACGATTATCTGGCGTTAAAATACGTTGGTGGCAAGGTTACATGGTGGAAATGGATGTTGGCAGGCATGCTGGGATTTGCAATCAGCAACAATGCTGGGCATGCTGTGGTCAGTGGCGGCGCCATACGTTACAGATTATACACACGCTGGCGCATTCGTGGATCAGACATATTAAAAATGCTGACAATATCAGGATTTACATATTTTCTGGGTGCATCTGCAATTGTTGTTATTGGATATTTTTTAATCCCACATGAATTATTTGATAATTCAGTCGGAATTGACATGGGATTAAACGCATTGTTTATATTCTGCTCTAGTGTACTAGCAGCTTATTTTGCAATCACACTAATATTTCACAAGAAAAGTATAAAAATCGGTGAAGTTAAATTCCAAGTTCCATCTACACAAATGGCATTCAGCCAAACAATATTGGGTATCACAGACAGTGTTCTGGCCGGACTGGTATTATATTTCTGTCTGACACCATTTGTAGAAATTCCATTTACAACATTCATTGGTTTATTCGTAATTGCCCAAACAACTGGTGTATTCAGCCAAGTTCCGGGCGGAATCGGTGTTTTTGAAAGTGTATTTTTATTGGCATTACCTGATACTATTGACAAAGCAAACATATTCGGTGCGTTGTTGGCATATCGTATAATATATTATGTATTGCCATTGATTGGTATTGGA
This sequence comes from Candidatus Enterousia sp., assembly GCA_045657405.1. GTDB lineage: Bacteria > Pseudomonadota > Alphaproteobacteria > Rs-D84 > Rs-D84 > Enterousia. The sequence goes on along the minus strand of JAZOTB010000004.1, from coordinate 14,474 downwards.
ACATTGTTCTTTATATACGAACGCTGGTTACGATCACGTATGAAGCGCTGGCTGGCAGAAGCCAAAGAAAAAATCCCAACAAAAATAAAACATATTGCCACTGAAATCAAAAACAGAAAATAAATACCTTGAAAATCCATACTTTGTCATGTTACAATAGTATTTGTGTATGACATAGGATTATAAAAAGTGTTTATATTGTCACTAATTTCAATAATTTGCATGGCACTGATGGTTATCGTGGTGCTTTCCCTTGGCATGGGCACAGACGCCCCATGGGGACAGATTGTTGCTGTATCATACACCGCCAAAACAAAAGGATTATTAAATGTCAAAAAGAATATATGTGGATGCAGTCCACCCAGAAGAAACACGCGTTGTTGTCGTAGATACTGCGACTGGTCGCGTTTCTGATTTTGATGTTGAAACAACTACAAAACCCCAGATAAAAGGAAACATCTATCTGGCCAAGGTTATACGCGTTGAACCATCATTACAGGCTGCATTTGTTGATTATGGAACTGGGAAAAATGGATTTTTACCATTTTCTGAAATTCACCCAGATTATTATCAGGTAACCCCCGAACAAAAGAAAAAATTACTAGAACTGGCACACGCAAACATTGTTGACGACGACGACGATCCAAATGACGAAGAAGACGAAGTCGCAGAATACGATGACCACAGCGCTGGCGAAGACAACAATGAATTTGTAAAACGCGCACGCGAATTCAAAATTCAAGATGTGATAAAACCAAAACAAATCTTGTTAATCCAGGGGGTTAAAGAAGAACGTGGTCAAAAAGGCGCTTCAATGACAACCTACTTGTCATTAGCGGGTCGTTTTGCTGTGTTAATGCCAAATTCGCGCAAACGCAACAGTTATGGTATTTCCAAGAAAATTTCTGACAAATCAGAACGTGCAAGATTACGTGAAATTTTACACGACTTGAAAATCCCAAAGGGTATGACCGTTGTTTTACGTACTGCTGCGATGGGTGCAACCGCATCTGACATTGCTGCAGACTATGATTACTTGGTTGGTTTATGGAACGAAATCCGTAAAACAACATTAGCATCTGTTGCACCTGTAACAATTCATACCGAAGATTCTTTGTTACGTCGCGTTGTTCGTGATTTTGTTAGCGACAAAGAAGACGTCTTGACAATCCAAGGTGAAGAAGCATTTGATGCAGCCAAACAATATTTTCAACAAATGTACGGCCGCGCACCACGCAAACAATTGATTCATTACAAAGACGCCGCCGTTCCATTAATGGTCAAGGCCGGTGTTGAAAAACAACTAGAAGGCTTGCATGGTCCATACGTTCAATTACCATCTGGGGGTTCATTAGTAATCAACCAAACAGAAGCGATGGTTACAATTGACGTAAACTCTTCACGTGCGATAAAAGAAAAAGATATTGAACAAACCGCATTAAACACAAACCTAGAAGCAGCCGAAGAAATTGCATTACAATTACGTCTGCGTGATTTGGCTGGCATCATCGCTGTTGACTTTATTGACATGGAAGAAGAAAAAAACAACCGCAAACTGGAACTAAAAATGCGCGAAGTTATGAAACGTGACCGCGCACGCACCCAGGTTGCAAAAATCAACAACTTTGGTGTATTAATGTTATCACGCCAAAGACTGCGCAGCAGTTTTATGGAATCTTCATACGTTCCATGTCCACACTGCATGGGCGCTGGTGTTGTTCCATCAATTCAGACAGCTGCAATCATCTTGTTCCGTCACTTACAAGAAAAATTGTTGGCAAAATCTGCCCAAAAAATCATTATGACTGTACCAACAGATGTCGCAGTATATCTGTTAAATCATAAGCGCGCAGAATTGGCAGCAATGGAATCTGAATTTGAAACAGAAATTGTAATTGTTGGCGATGATAGTTTATTGAATATTGATCAATACTCTATTCAACGCGTTGCGCCAGAACAAAACAAAACCGACGATTTATTAAGCGCACATGCGCCATCAACAGATATTAAAAAGAAACATGCTCAGCACAATGATGCCAAACGTACAACAGTATCTGCGAATCGTCGTAAAAAGAAGAAACAGCCCAAAAAGCAAACTTTTTGGCAAAAACTGATTGGTTAAAAAAATGCCCCAAACGGGGCATTTTTATTTATTACATTTTGGTTTGTTTTCTGATTTTTTATCATCTTTTTGTCCATGCATACCTGAACAGTTTTTACAACCACATGTTTTTGATTTTGACATTTTGTTTTCCTTTTTTTGTTTTGTTTATTTATGTCCGGACATTTTCAATATACACACACAACATCCAAGGTACAATACGCACGTTTTCCCAAAAAAAGTATTTGTAATTTAATATCATAAATAATAATATACACCTGCAGTCGGGGTGTAGCTCAGCCTGGTAGAGTACTTGCATGGGGTGCAAGGGGTCGCAGGTTCGAATCCCGTCACCCCGACCACGAAATTCAAAACCGCCACTATGGGCGGTTTTTTATTCGCTTGTGCAATTTAATTTTATCATATCTGCAATTTGTTGCTGTTTTGCAAATTCACGCGCGGACGGTACAGCACACGGGTCACAATCACGACGAATTTGCCCTGTATGACAAACAAATGCAACATCTTGACACAAGCCATATGTGCGCGCAGTTATTTGTTCATTCATATATTCCATTGCTATATTCCAATATTTATCCGGAACAGACTTCGGATCATATTTCCACATTTTTTCCACGGTATCTATACTACGTCTTACACACGGACTGGAATTAGTCAAATGTAAAACATTTGCCTGCACATTATTTTCAGGCGTCGCATTATGTCTTGAAATCATAATCCATGCAGCAACAGTTATACACAATACAACGACCAAGAAAAATAATATATAATGTGCAATTGTAAATGCGCTGGTATTGACTTTGAATTTTGGCATAATTCTAACTCCTTGGGTATAATCATAATTCTATCACCGATATCAGGCGATAAATACGGTTTTGTATTCCTATAAAAAGTTGCAAATTCAAAAAAAATAAGATAACATTTACCCCAGCTAATCAAAGGAGAGTGTACATGTTTATCACAGAAAAATTAAAAACATTCTCTTGGGTAAACGTTGGTAACCCAGACCACGAAGATTTTGAAAGACTGCAAACAGAATACAAAATTGATGAAGACACCATTTCTGACATTCTGGACCCAGACGAACAACCGCGCTTTGAAATAGAAGATGATTACAAGGTTATAATTGTCCGATTTCCTATTATCAATCGTGAAAACTATACGATGTGGCACACAGAACCACTATCTATTATTTATTCATCCAGTCGTGTCATAACTGTATGTCGCAAACGTTGTGATTTGCTGGATAAAATAAAAAAAGACGAAAAAACTTCACGTGAAGAATTCATATTAAATATTATGTACTATATCGCAGAATCATACCTGCGTATGTTAAAAGAATTAAACAAACGCGTACTTGCATCAAAACGCGTATTACAAGAACGTATCCGTAAAACAGAATTGATGGATTTGCTGGACGTTGAAAATAGTTACACTTTATACATGGCCGGAATCAAAGGAAATGTTGCCGTATTAGATAAACTAGAAAAAATCCGTGGATTTGTAAAAACAGATGAAGCATCAGAACTGGCCGAAGATACCAGAATTGAATTTGCCCAGGCAACAGAAGTTGTTACATCATACAGCAAAATGTTAAAATCCATCAAAGAAACGTTTGAAAGTATTATTAACATGGATTCTAATACCAACATTAATCGTTTAACCATGTGGAATATTATTCTGGTTGTACCAACTGTTATTGTTGGATATTACGGCATGAATATGCGCCTTCCTTTTGCAGAATATGAACAAGCCGCAACCTGGATATTTATATTTATTATGGTTTTACTACTTGGTTTTGCCTTATTTAGCGCAATCCGTCGCAGAATTTTATAAAAAATCCCCCAAACGGGGGATTTTTATTGGTCTTGCAAAAATCCACCTGATTGCATTTTCCACAGTCTTGCATACTCGCCACGTTTGCGCAGTAACTGAGAATGTGTTCCCTGCTCTATAATATGTCCATCTTTTAATACAACAATTCTGTCCATATTACGCAGTGTTGACAATCTGTGTGCAATCGCAACTGTTGTACGACCCACCGCTAAATCATCAAACGATTTCTGAATTGCAACTTCGGTTTCACTGTCCAACGCAGATGTCGCTTCGTCAAGAACCAAAATCGGTGCATTTTTCAAGAACGCGCGCGCAATCGCAACACGTTGCTTTTGACCACCAGACAATTTGATACCACGATCACCAACCATAGAATCGTACTTTTTGTCTGTACCCATGATAAATTCATGTGCAGCCGCACGTTTGGCTGCGCGACGAATTTCCGCATCGCTTGCATCAGCCTTGCCATAGGCAATATTTTCACGTAATGTACGATTAAACATTGTTGGTTCTTGCGGAATAAATGCAATATTTTCACGCAAAGAATCTTGGCTAATATCGCGTACATTCTGACCATCAATCAAAATTTCACCTTTGTTCGGATCATAGAAACGCATCAACAGATTTACCAATGTCGTCTTGCCTGCACCACTTGGTCCAACCAAACCAACGCGTTCACCAGGTTTAATTTTCAGGTTAAAATCGCGCAGAATCCATTTTTGCTTGTACTTGAAAGACAAGTTTTTAAATTCTATTTCGCCATTTTCAACCTGTAAGACAGGTGCATTTTCTGCATCACGAACATCAATCGGCACAACCAGTTCTTTATAGGCTTTGGTTGCAGCACCAATACGTTCTGTAATTGTCGGTATTTGGTTCACAATCATACCAATCGTACCCATAACATTAAAGAATACAGAATTGGTAAATACGATTTCTGCAATTGTTATTTTCCCCTTGGAATACAACCAAACGCATAATAACAATGTCAAGCCATAGCAGACATCCCAAATAACCATCGGAACACCCCAAAAAATACGCTGAACGAAAAAAGCATGAATAAACGCTTTTATTCCCTTTTGACGAACAGGTTCCAGATATTTACGTTCACGATGCGCACCTGCAAACAATTTCACAACAGAAAAGTTTGATAAGCTATCTACAACACGACCTGCTGTTTCACTGTTTGCCGCACTTTGATTCTTGGACGCATTATTCAAAGGCTTTATCATCAACCAACTGTATGCCGCACGGAAGATAAACACAACCGCAAATATAATCGCAACATACTTGTTAATAGATAATATTAACCCAGCGTTTATAATAATCACTGTCATTAAACAAAATATTCGCCACAAATCTTCAATGGCACGAAAGCCATCAGATACATATGATATTTGTGTATGTATTTTGCCTGACATACGCCCTGTCCAGAATGACATAGATTGACTGTGGACATAATCGTTCAGCACAACAGAAACACGATTTTTGACATTTGGAATCCAACGACCTGCAAATGTACTGCGTATCAATGCGCTGACATCAACCGTCAACAACAACACAACAATCAGCAATATTGTCGGAAACGCATATTCCATTAAAGTCATACCTGATGGTACTGGATTTTCAAACAAGGCAATAAACCAACGTTGAAAATTCGGAAAGAAAACACCATCCATTGATACAATAAAATAGAACAACGCCCACATTGAAATTGCAAAGCGCGAACCACGTATAGTGTGTTTTAAATAAAATCCCCACAATGATTTAGGTAATACCAAACCTTGTGTACTTCGTTTTTTATTGGAAGACTTTGGCCGACCAATGATTTTGCGTAACATAAGTTATCCTTTTTGTTAAAAATTAATTTTTTATTTCTAAAATATTGCCCCCCAAAGACCACATGGTCACAAATATTTTGATGGACAACATTACATATACAACAAACTCACTGGAGCCTCCTTTGGTTTATATAAGTTTTATTGTAACTTTTGGGGTTATAACACAAAAACGTTTTATTGTCAATTATTTTTTTGAATAATTTCCTTAAAAATTTCAGCAGGAATTGTACCGCCTGTAATTTTAGAACTCATTGGGGTAAAGTTATCATTTCCCAACCATACACCAATCACAATATTATCTGTTGCACCGATAAACCATGCATCACGATTACCATTACTGGTTCCTGTTTTCCCACCCAGCACACCAGCAACTCTGGCACGACCACCAGTACCACCAACAGAAATAACATCTGCCAACAAATGCGACATATACCCAACTGTCTGGGGTTGTAAAACTTGAATCGGTTCAGAAGGATTACGTTCATAAATAACTTTGCCCGACGCATCAGTTACCTTGGTTATTGAATAAGGTCGCACAGAAAAACCATCATTCCAAATAACAGCATAAATATTCGTCAAATCCAACAAACTCATTTCTGACGCCCCCAAAACAGTTGAATATTCGCGACGCAATTTCGTACCAACCCCTAATCTGCCTGCCATTCCCAACACTGCATCTATTCCATATTCTTTGGTTAATTTCAAAGGCACAGAATTTACACTTTTTGCAAATGCTGTAGATAAAGTTATATCACCATAATATTTTTCATTATAATTTTTTGGATTATAGTCACCAACCGCGAACGGTGAATCATTAACATAAGATTCTGGTGTCAAACCATTTTCTAACGCAACCAAATACACCACAGGCTTAAAACTACTACCGGGCTGGCGTGGCGCAATCGCACGATTAAACTGACTGGTTTGATAATCTGTACCGCCACTCATTGCGCGTAATGCACCATTTGGTTCTATTGCAATAACAGCCCCCTGATATCCATCTGTTTTAGCAGACAATATTGCGGCAACACTATCCTGTAGTCCCATATCCAACGTAGTATACACATACATATCAGAATCAAATTCACCAACCCTAGAACGCAGTTCATCCATTACATAATCTGTCCAATATCTATACTGATTTGTATCACCTGATGGTATCGCAGCACCTAAACTTTGCGCTGCAATACGAGCTTGGTTAATATCAATATATCCCTGACGCACCATTTCTGTCAAAACAACACGCGCCCTTTCAATATTTTTTTGCGGGTTACGCAATGGACTGTATGTTGTAGGAGCTTTTAACATAGCAGCAATTTGCGCAGCCTGACCGACCGACAATTTGCTGGCCGGCACTTGGAACATAACACGCGCAGTTGCATCAATGCCACGCATCCCACCAACCAGTGATACACGGTTCATATATAAATCCAAAACTTGATTTTTAGTAAAACGATTTTCCAACCAATAAGACAAGATTAATTCTTGAATTTTTCTGGAAATCTTTTTTTCACGCGACAAGAATATATTTTTTGCGGTCTGCTGGGTTATTGTCGAACCGCCCGCAGCAACACGACCGGATGCCAAATTTGAAAATACAGCACGTGTTATTCCTCGCAAATCAATCGGCCCATGCTTAAAAAATCTTTTATCTTCTATTGCAACAATCGCCTGCCATACATGTGGTGGCAACGTTTCTACTGACACAGGCGTTCCCATTATGCGATTTGCACTGCGAATTTCATTACCATCCTTGTCTAAAAACGTAATTGCAGCCGGTCTTGTTTCATGCAATATAGAATCCAACGAAGGCATACGTAGATATATTGCACCCACATAAACCAAGACAGCAATCCCACCCAGCAAGCAGGCATTAATAGCATAAACAAACAACCGCCATTTCCAGGACTTTTTTTGTTTATCTTTATCAATATTTTTAGCACGAACCTGTTTCATAGCACATAAACCCTTGGATATATTTTATCATAAACGCCTTGCCTTTTTTAGCATAATTTATAATCATACTGATATATGCAAAAAGGAAAAGAATCATGAAAAAACTTATATACCTGATGACAATACTTACCTTATCAAATCATGCATTTGCAAATGACGGTCAATATGAAACATATGCCGGCATTCGCATACATAAAAACGAAAACATTGCATTTAAATACACAACAAATACTGACGACAATACAACCGTACGTCGTGACAGTTTTGGTTTTGGTGCAGTTGTTGGCAATCGGTTAAGCGATAATGTAAAAGTAGAATTTGAATCATCATATACAGGTGCATCTCAACACAACTTTGACTATGACGTATGGGCCAACATGTTTAATGTATATTTATTCAAAGAATATTCTGGCACTGTATCACCATATATTGGTTTAGGTATCGGTTTTGCTAGCATTTGGGGTGACATTTCTGTATCTGGCACAAACATATCCGATTCTTCATTTGATTTATCTATGCAGAGTATGCTGGGTGTAAATTTTGCATTAAACGACAGAATTGATTTCAATCTTGGTGTAAAGTACCAATATTACGGAGAAATAGAACACAACGAATTCGCCAAAACAACCGCAGATGCCACAGAATTATATTTTGGCGCAGTTTATAAATTTGGATTAAAATAAAAATCCCGCAAATGCGGGATTTTTTTTAACCTTAGAAACCGAAAACCATACGTTGTTTTGACTGACGTTTCTTTTCATTACGTACAGCTTCTTCTTTCAAACGTTTACGTTTTGTTGTTGGTTTTTCAAAACGCTGGCGTTCTTTCATTTCGCGATACAGACCTTCTTTTTGTGATTTACGTTTTGCAACACGCAATGCCTGTTCTACGTTATTATCACGAACCAAAACTTTTACCATTATATATTCACCCCCTTTTGGCGAATTTGTATTTATTTTACTTAAAAAGGGGATTTATATCCCCTTTCCTGTGTTTTGGTGGAGCTGATCAGGCTCGAACTGACGACCCCCTGCTTGCAAAGCAGGTGCTCTACCAACTGAGCTACAACCCCAAAACTTTGCATTTTATTTCTAAAAGCGAACTGATTTTATACGTTATCAAAACAAATGTCAACAGAAAAATACTATCTACTTAAGAATAAACTTCTGCTACGATTTACTAAAAACTCTTTATAATTTGGTTTTGAATGTATAAACTTGAACAAATACCGCATACTATTGCGGATCATCGCTGTTTCTATATTATCAACAGCACCAATTTCTAAACGCAACTTTTGCAATTCCTTTATACTAAAAGCATCATTAGAATTTATACAATCGTCTTGCTTTTTATACTTTATTTCAACAAAAAAGTTATCAAAAAATCTATTTATATCACATAAATACTTTTTCTGATCGTCTAGTGCCATATGCGGCAAACACCCAACAGAAATAACCGTATTTAAGCCATCATTGCAAGACAATTGCTTTGCATTACCCCAAGCCACAAAATCTGGACTTTTTCCACACAATGAATTAGCAGCCAAAGCATATAAATCTGTAATTTCTGACGAAACATCCACACAGTAAACAGACGACAAATTATATCTTTCTTGGAAAATAATCCCCAACGGATTTAACCCACAGCCTAAATCACAAAATTTCAACCCACCATCATCATTCCTTTTACCTTTCAAAAACGATACACTTTCTTGAAAACGCAACGAATAATGCAAAGACTGAAGACTAACATCTGGCGCACCAGAAACACACTTGTCCACAAAACCTTTATACTCACATATGTTTTTAATTAGTTTACTACCAGCAACACCCAAAATAGCCTTATATTTATCATCTTTCAAAATAGACAACAAGATAATATTCCACTCCTTAATCAAAGACATCATATCTTCATCAACATCACAAGTAAAATTTTTATACCTTTTTAATGCACCCTCTAAAAACAAACTGCAAGAAAGTGCCATACCTATACTACCAAAATAATTATCTTTAACAGACACAACAATACCTTATATCTTCAACAGATACAAACATAACACAAAAACAAATAATGTCAAGAACAACGCCCCACAATTAACGGTAAATTAAAGATATCATATACAAAACAACGAATTATAAAAACGCCAAAATTGGCGTTTTTACATATCATGTCAAAAACTATCTCTTCTTCTGACTTTGTTTGCCCATAAAATACGCAAGTTTTTTTTCTTCATACTCTTTCACTAAACGTTTGTTATCACAAATAAAATCTCCTCCAATCTTTTGCGGCACACCCATCAGATCGCTTAAATAATTACCACTACAATAAAAATCCCCACCAACACTTCGTGGTGCCCCCTGCAGCGATGTCAGTTGATTATCCTCACAATAAAAATCACCACCAACACTTTTCGGTGCCCCTTCCAGTGAGGTTAATCTATTTCCAATACAATCAAAATTCCCATTTACAGTAACAGCAGACAAGTCTGGCAGTTTTGTTAAACCCATATCAGACAAATCCACATCGCCTTTTATCACCATATTAGCTGGAATAACTAATGTACATTCCTTTTTTTCGTCACCAATAACTTTTAATCTCATTTATGATAACCTTTCTTATCTATGCAGGCAGAGTAATATAACGGCAAATAATGTCAAGAAAAAACACCCCAACCCAAGATTAGCAGGTAGATTAAATATAATGATATAGATGTAAGCGGTGCCGGCAATGTAGTGTACATGACGCTACATGAAATTTTTTACCCACCACGTGATTAAGCAAGTAAATTAAATAGAACAGTTTAGATGTGGAACAGTCCCGATAGCGTAGTGTACATGACGCTACATGATCTATCGGGACCGCCCACAGATGAATTGTTATATTTAATTTACGGTCAGGTCTTTACCTTTGACATCGATATATACAGTACTGCCTTCGCCAATGGTGCCGGACAATATCAGGTCGGCAATTTTATCTTCAACCGCAGATGTTATCAGACGCTTTAATGGACGTGCCCCAAAGACCGCATCATATCCATTGTCACCCAACCACTTTATTGCTTTATCTGTAACATTCATACTAATTCTGCGTTCAGCCAAGCGCTTTTCCAAACCACTTAATTGGATTCTGACAATACCACTCATTACATCCTTGCCCAGTGGGTTAAAGAATACAATTTCATCAATTCGGTTTATAAATTCCGGTCTGAAATGCTTTTTAACCGCTTCCATATCTGGCAAATTGCTGGTCATTATAATAATTGTGTTTGTAAAGTTCACAACATGCCCCTGTCCGTCTGTCAGACGACCATCGTCCAAGATTTGCAAGAACACATTGAACACATCTGGATTTGCCTTTTCAATTTCATCAAACAGCAAAACCTGATATGGACGACGACGAACACTTTCTGTCAAAACACCGCCTTGTTCATAACCGACATACCCCGGAGGACTGCCGATTAAACGCGATACAGAATGTGGTTCCATATATTCACTCATATCAATACGGGTCATGGCAGCATCATCATTAAACAGATATTCTGCCAATGCCTTGGCCACTTCGGTTTTACCAACACCTGTGGGACCCAAGAACATAAAACTGCCCATCGGTCTGCGTGGATCAGATAAACCTGCACGACTGCGACGAATCGCACGCGCAATTACCCCCAACGCATGGTCTTGACCGACAACACGTTTACGCAACGCATCTTCTATATTTAATAATTTTGATTGTTCTTCGGCATTTAATCTGTCTGCTGGAACACCTGTCCATTTACTGACAACAGCCGCAATATGTTCTGGCAAAACAGTTTTATATTCTTTGGCATCTGCATTCATTTTTGCGATTTTTTCTTCCAGTTCTGGAATTTTTCCATACTGCAACGCAGATGCTTTTTCATAATCACCATTACGCATTGCAGTTGCAACTTCGGCTTTGGCAACATCTAATGCCGCCATTGCATCTGACAAGCCGCGCATTTTTTGTTGTTCTGCCTGCCATTGCGCTGTTAACTCTTTGGATTCTGCTTCAACATTTTTAATAATTTTTTCCAAATCAGCCAAGCGTTTCTTGGATTCTTCGTCTTTTTCTTTTTTCAGCGCCTGTTGTTCTATTTTCAGTTGCATCAAATGTCTGTCAACTTCATCCAGTTTATCTGGTTTAGATGCAATTTCTATACGAACACGCGCAGCGGCTTCATCAATCAAGTCAATCGCCTTGTCTGGCAAGAATCTATCTGTGATATACCGATTCGATAATTTAACTGCAGACACCAGCGCAGCATCCGCAATACGAACTCCATGATGTCCTTCGTACTTTTCTTTTAATCCACGTAAAATAGATATAGTATCATCAACCGTTGGTTCATCAACATACACAGGCTGGAAACGACGTGCCAACGCAGGATCTTTTTCAATATATTGGCGATATTCATCCAACGTTGTCGCACCCAAACAATGCAATTCACCACGTGCCAACATCGGTTTTAACAAATTCGCAGCATCCATACTGCCTTCGCCCTTGCCTGCACCAACAAGTGTATGCAATTCATCAATAAATAAAATTATTTTTCCATCTGCATCTTTGACCGCCTTTAATATTGCTTTCAAACGCCCCTCAAATTGCCCACGAAAAGACGCACCCGCCATCAGCGCCCCCATATCAAGGCTTAACAACTGTTTTTTCAGCAGATTTTCTGGCACATCACCTGAAATAATACGCGTTGCTAATCCTTCTACTATCGCTGTTTTACCAACACCTGGATTACCAATTAACACAGGATTATTCTTGGTACGACGACTTAACACCTGAATTGTACGGCGAATTTCTTCATCGCGCCCAATTACAGGATCCAACTTTCCATCTGCAGCCAACTTTGTAAAATCAGTAGTATATTTTTCAATTGCCTGCTGTGGTGTTTCTTGCAAATCATCCGGATTCATAATATATGCTCCCTTAATTATAATTATTTCTATGCTATATATAGTGCCATAAAATCTGCTGTCAAGACACAGGAACGAATACCAATCCTTGCACAAGCAATAAAATTGTATTAACCTATCCCCATACATCACAAGGATAAAATTATGGAAATTTTTACCACTAGAGACATTCAACAAATAACAAATCACCATCTTACAATAAACCAAGCACAACAACAAATTGCAGACTTTCAAACAGGATTTCCTTTTATAAACATTATATCCGCCGCTGTTGCAGGTAACGGAATACTGCAAATTAACGACACAAAGTTTGCAGATTTTTATGATAACAACAAAAACAAATATAAAATTGAAAAATTTGTACCTGCATCTGGGGCTGCAACCCGCATGTTCAAAGACTTGTTCGAATTTCTAAACACAAATACTATAAACAAAACAACACAAGTCGTACTTGATAATCTAACAAAATTCGCTTTTTACAATGACCTAAAACAAATATTACCGCCAAATGCTACACCACAAGATATTATTAAATGCATTATTGATGAAACAGGATTAAATTACGGCAATCTTCCAAAAGGATTATTAAAATTCCACAACAACAATCAAAATGGTATTACCGCAATTGCAGAACACCTGTGCGAAGGCGCACAATACGCAAAATCTAATGGAATTGTTAACATACATTTTACAGTATCTCCAGAACATATGTCCGGTTTTTCTGAATTATTAAGCAAAATCGTACCACAATACGAATCAGAATTTGACGTAAAATATAATATAAGTCTGTCCACACAAAAACCAAAAACTGACACAATCGCAGTAAATATTGACAATACCCCATTTCGTAACCCTGATGGCACATTACTATTTCGTCCAGCCGGCCATGGTGCACTAATTGAAAACCTAAACGAACTAGATAGCGATATCATCTTTATTAAAAACATTGATAATGTTTGCACAAACAACGCGCGCACAGATACAATACGATACAAAAAGATACTTGCAGGCGTCGCCATACAAACCCAACAACAAATATTTAAATATATAAACGACATTAATTCTGGCAATGCAGACATATCAGAAATCAAAGAATATATATCAAATAACCTTGGAATACGTAATTTTACAACATCTGAAATACTTAACATATTAAACCGCCCACTGCGCGTATGTGGCATGATAAAGAACACTGGCGCACCAGGCGGAGGTCCATTTTGGACAAAAAATTCCGATGGCACAGAAAGCCTACAAATAATAGAACCTGGACAAATCGCACCAGAAGCATTATCAATATTACACCAAGGACAATTTTTTAATCCTGTGGATTTAGTTTGTATGACACATGATTATATGGGCAACAAATTTGACTTAACGCAATATATTGATAAATCTACTGGCTTTATTTCCATTAAATCCAAGAACGGCACAGATTTACGTGCAATGGAACGCCCTGGATTATGGAATGGCGCAATGTCAAAATGGAACACTATTTTCATAGAAGTTCCCAATACAACATTCACCCCTGTCAAGGTTGTAACTGACCTGTTAAATGATGGACATAAATAAAACAAATAAAAAATATGAAAACAATACTTGACTTTTCTAGATTTTTATTATAAATTTAGTCCGCTATATAATAATTTAAGGATAAGTATTATGCCACGTGTATGTAAAGTTACAGGTAAGAAAACAGAAGTTGGGATGAATGTATCTCACTCTCATCGTCGTACAAAACGTACATTCTTGCCAAATCTGCAAACATTAAAGTTCCACAG
>JAZOTB010000003.1:0-1371 GCA_045657405.1 Candidatus Enterousia sp. | reverse complement strand
AACAGATGCTTTGTAACCAACACCTTTCATGTACATTGGTTTTTCAAAACCTTTTGAAACGCCTTCTACTGCATTACGAACATTGCGTGCCATTGTGCCCCACATTGTACGTGAAGATTTTTCTTCTGCATCTTTTGGATTAATTACAACCTGACCTTCTTCGATAACAATATCGACCAAGCCAGCATTTTTTGTATCCAAAGGCAATTTCAATTCACCTTTTGGGCCTTTTACGACCAAAGCGTTGTCTGCAATTGCGACTGTAACGCCATCACTCAGTTTAACTGGATATTTTCCTGCACGAGACATAACTTCATCCTCACTTTATTATATAACCTTGCACAATACTTCGCCACCGACATTCATCAAGCGTGCCTTGTGATCAGTCATAACGCCATTTGGTGTAGATACGATTGCAATACCCAAGCCATTTAATACTTTTGGCATTTTTGCACTGCCGGAATAAACACGGCGACCTGGCTTAGATACAACTGAAATTTCTTGAATTGCACCGTTTCCGCCTACATATTTCAATTCAACAACCAAATCTGAACGATGTTCATCAATTTGATTGATACGGAAATCAGTGATAAAACCTTCTTCTTTTAATACAGACAAAACTGCTTGACGCAATTTGCTGTTTGGAACGACGACTGTTTCTTTACCCGCGTTTTGAGCATTACGGATGCGAGTAACCATATCGCCGATTGGGTGTGATAGTGACATCTTTTACTCCTTATAACATGCGCAGGGATTTCTACCCCTGCACTGTTTTCTCTACAACTGCATTGTCCACAGTTGCGTTTGTTTTACTTTACCAACTAGATTTACGTACACCTGGCAATTTACCTTCGCTTGCCATTGTACGAACCTGTTGACGACACAGACCGAACAAACGAGAGAACCCGCGGGAACGACCTGTTACACTGCAACGATTGCGCAAACGTGTTGGGTTTGCATTACGTGGCAATTTTGCCAACTTTTTCATTGCATCAATTCTTTCTTCTGGTGTCGCATTTACAGACATTTTAGCCTTGATTGTTTCACGCTTTTTCGCATACTGCGCAACCAGCTTTTCACGTTTATGTTGTTTATTGATTAACGCTAATTTAGCCATCTTTTTTTACCTTTTTTAATTATTTCAAAACCAATGGCAAGCCGATTTTAGTCAGCAATGCACGTGCTTCGTCATCTGTCTTTGCTGTTGTTGCAATAACGATATCCATACCACGGATAGCATCAATTTTATCAACAGAAATTTCTGGGAATATCAAATGTTCTTTGATACCAAATGCGTAATTACCACGACCATCAAACTTTGATTTTGACAGACCACGGAAGTCTTTTACACGTGGCAATGCAACTGTAATC
>JAZOTB010000002.1:0-99046 GCA_045657405.1 Candidatus Enterousia sp. | reverse complement strand
CATCAGTGATAATAAACTGCTGCCACCAAAAGACATTAACGGCAACGGCACACCAACAGTTGGCAGTAAACCCAAAACCATAGAGATATTTATAAAATAATAAACAAAAAAGTTCAACATAAAACCAAAACAAATTAATTGTCCAAATCTATTTCTACATAATTTTGCACACCAAAACAAAACAATGATAATCCATGTATATATTAATAATAAACCAAATGCCCCAATAAAACCAAACTCTTCACCCAGCATAGTAAATATAAAATCTGTATGTTTTTCAGGTAAAAAAGATTGTTGCGATTGAGAACCCTTCATATACCCCTTACCTGTCATACCACCACTACCAAATGCTATTTTTGCTTGATTTATTTGATAACCAGTTCCTTGAATATCACTATCTGGATTTAAAAAAGTAATAATTCTGCCACGTTGATAATCATGTAAACCGCCAAACCATACAACAGGCGCGGCCATTAATCCAATTATTGCGGCAATAATAAACCATTTTTTATTTGCTCCAACAATATAAAAAATACCAACGGTAATCATCCCAAGTGATAATGCAGTACCTAAATCAGGTTGTGCAACAATCAAACCAAACGGTACTAATAACATCATCATTGGTGCAACATAGTTTCTAAATTGACTTAATTCTACAGAATTAAACCATGCAAAATATCGTGCTAATGCTAATACCAGGGCGATTTTAATTAATTCAGATGGTTGTATGTGAATAAAGCCCAGATTTAACCATCTTTGTGCACCCATGCCAGTATGACCAACAAAAGTTACCAGTACAATCATAACAAGTGCAATTGCATAAATAGAATATGCAGATTTTACCCATGTTTTAATATTTGTAAATGCAGCAACGAAAAATACAATAAACCCTAAGATTATTTTCATTAATTGTGAAAGTGCAAAAGGTTTCCAATGACCACCACCCGCAGAATATAAAACAACAATAGAAATTGTTAAAACCATACACATTGGTATAAATAACCCCCAAGAAAAACGCCCCAGTTTTTCTGGAAATGTCATCATATTTGCATTAGATACACGTGTTTGGTTTGGCATTTTATTTTAGTAATTCCTTTATTACTTTTGATGCGGTTTTTGCAGCAGGTGTACTGGACCCAGCATGTTCTGTTATAACACATATTGCATATTTGGGTTTATTTGTTGGTGCATATCCAACAAATAATCCATGATTTCGCATACTCCATTTTAACTGTTCATTTGTTAGTACCCCGCTTTCACGTTCTTTCTTAGAAATACTGCGAACCTGTGAAGTTCCTGTTTTTCCGCCCATACGTTTTCCATTAATGTTCACAGCACTTCCTGCTGCTGTACCGCCCTTTTTAAGAACTTCTTCTAAACCTTGTTGAACAAATTTTATATTTTTTTGTTGTAATCCAAGGTTATCAAATTTTGGTTTCGTTCCATCGTCAATTAATCTTGGAATAACTGTTTTATTAGAGGCTGTGCGTGCCATCATAACAGTTAACTGTAAACAATTTGTTAAAATAAAACCTTGTCCAATACCAGAAATAATTGTATCACCATGAACCCAATGATAACCAATATTTCTTTCCTTCCAATATCTGTCAGGCATAACCCCAGGCATCTCACGCGATAATATGTTATCCATATATTTTTCTGTTAATCCCAGTTTAACAGCCATTTGTTTTATTGCATCAATACCAATACGTAATGCAATTTGATAAAAATAAATATCACAAGAATGTTTTAATGCACCGGCTAGGTCCATTTTTCCATGACCTTTGTGTTCCCAACAGTGGTAACGTCTGTCACCGTAATCCCAATATCCAGGACAAAAAATCTTTTCAGTTGCAGTTATTGCTCCTGATTCTAGTCCTGCCAGTGCGACAACTATTTTGAAAGTAGAACCAGGTGGATATAATCCCTCTATTGCTTTATTCATAAAAGGTTTTGCAATATCTTGTCGCAGACTATTTATATATTCTTCGGCATCATCTTGTCTAAATATATTCGGATCAAAACTTGGGGTTGAAACCATCGCTAGTATATCACCTGTATCTATATCTAATACTACACCACATCCAGATCTGTGTTGCATTAATGCATCATATAAAATACGTTGTGTATCATTATCAATAGTTGTTTTTATATCATTACCTGGTATTGGTGAAATATATTGTGATTTATCTTCACCTGTTATACGACCAACAGCATTAGTAATCATTACATTTTGACCAACTGTTCCGTTCATATCGTCATTAAACTTTTTTTCCAGTCCAGTAATACCGGTTGTTAAAAAAGGAGCATTTGGTACGGGTTTTGCGGGATCGCCAATATAACCAAAAATCTGAGCACCCGCAGGACCTAATTCATACATACGTGCATAACCGTTTTCTATATGTAAACCAGAAAGGTTTTTTGCTTGAATTTTAGCTAATTTTTCCCAATTAGTATTTTCACTTACTAATACAGGTTGAAATTTTAGTTGTTTTTTTATTTTTGCACGAATTTTAGAAACTTTCTTGGTTTTCAAATTCAAATCTTGTGCAACAATTTGTAAAAGTTTTTCTATATCATCTGCTTCTTCTGGAATTATATAAATACGATATATTGGAATATCACGTGAAATTGGCTTGTTATCATGTGATAAGATTTTTCCACGTTCCGGCGTTATTATCTGAATACGAAAAGAGTTATTTTCACTTTTTTTCTTGTAATCTTGGTAATTAAATAATTGCATTTGTAGCATACGCATAACTAATACAGATGTAAGTATTACACCACCGGTTAAAAACAATGCACTGCGTCTGTCAAAGGTACGAGAAACTTCTGTGTCAATCATTTTGTACCTTTTTTATTAATGTTGTTATTGGCATATATAATACAGATGTCCATAAAATCATCCATATCCCACGCAAGAAAGTAATAAAATTAATATTTACAAAAACTTGGATTAAAATAGACAACCCAAAAAATATTAAAAAAGCAAAAATACCATTTAATTCCATACGGGTAATATCAATTATATTTTGAAAACTATTTATTGCATAAAACAAACAATATATTGCAACCCAAAAACAAACAGTCTCAAATTTATAATCAATAACAAAACACATGAAAATAGAAAATAAACTAAACCAATTAACAGGCTTTACAAAAGAACAAAAAAATATAGGTATTATTGCTAAAATTCCAGCAGGATTCCAAAAGGGTACAGACAGGCGCCACAATGCCACTGTTAATAGAAAAGGAAAAGAGTTTTGTAAAATTTTTATAAAACTTTCTTTCATCTGTACTCATTTTTATCTGTATCAAATTTTAATACCATAACGCGCGATATTTCATTTATTTGTATAACGTCAATATCTGTATCATTTATAATTTCTCCGACAAATAAACCATTTGGTAAAACACCAGAAATGTTACTTGTTACTAATTTAATGCCGGATGTTGATTGGAATTCAGGGTCACTAAAAAATCCAATATTTGTAAATTTTGAACCATTGCCTGTCATAAATCCATAAACTTCTGAACCTACAACACGAACAGCGATATTTGTGTCTGAATCAGTTAATGCACGCACACGCGAAAAGTTCACAGAAACATCTATAATAATACCGACCATTTGTAAATCTGTTGTTGTAACAACCATGCCTTGTTCAATATTATCGGCTGCACCACGATTAATAATAAATGTATTATGTCCCAGTGCAGTATTATCATGAATAACGTCTGCAATAATTGTATCGCGTGGCTGAGAACTAATTATATTTAATTCTCGTTTAAGTTTTTTATTTTCTGATATTGTGATATCACATAAATTTTTTGTTGCCAGCGCTTCGTCTAATCTTGCCCGCAGTTCTTCGTTTTCTGCACGCAGATTTGAAATTTCAGAGATATTATCAATAACCCCACCAACCAACCTAATAGGCCATGTAACAACGTTACCCACCCATTGCGCCACAGGTACAACAACATGTGACATAGCGTTCATCAGTTTATAATCAGGCTTTGCAATCATGACATATATAAACAGCACAGGCAAAACAGCGGCCGATGCAACCGCCTTTATTAAAGGATAGATTTTGGAAGATATTTTTGTCTGGCTCATTTGTTTCCTAACTTTAATCTGAAAAAATAGGATATTCAATAAAAACTTGATTTTTCCTTTATTTATGCCACAATGATACCAGTCAAAGTGGCAAGGCATTGCCATCAGACATAAAAAAATCTAAAAAAAGAGGATATAAAATGCCAAAATTAAAGACAAAGTCATACTTGAAAAAGCGTGCATCTATGACTGCAACTGGTAAAATCCGTGTTGCACGTAACTCTCATAAAAAACTGTTGCGTAAAAAATCTGCTCGTGCAAACAAAGCAGGTGCAAAACCACAGTATTTGAACGATAACATGGTTGGACAGGCAAAAATCCTGGCCCCATATGGTTTGAAATAAGCAAGGGGGTAACAAGTCATGGCAAGAGTAAAACGCGGAACAACCGTAAAACAAAAACATAACAAGATTTTGGCGCGCGCCAAGGGTTATTTGGGCCGTCATCATTCCACATATCGTGCTGCACGCGAAAAAACAGAAAAAGCAGGACAGTATGCTTATCGCGATCGTCGCGTTAAAAAACGCGAATTCCGCTCTTTGTGGATTGTTCGTATTAATGCTGCTGTACGTGCAAATGGTATGACATACAGCCAATTTATGAATGGATTAAAGAAAGCAGGCGTCGCACTGGACCGCAAGGTTTTGGCCGAAATGGCATACGCAGGCGATGCAAACTTTGCCCAATTGGTTGAAACAGCAAAACGATTTATTTCTGCCGAATCTAAATAATACCTTGTCGGCAGGTATATCTTTTGTAATAATAAAAGCCGTCAGATGACGGCTTTTGTTTTGAAAGCGATTTAGTTTAAGGTAATAGTTATGCAAGAAAAAATAAAAAATATAAATACACTAGAAGAATTGCAAATCTTGTACACAGATACATTTGGTAAAAATGGTACAATGACTGCAAAATTAAAAGAAATGAAAAATCTGGATAATGATGCACGCGCAGCATTAAATCTGGAAAATCAAACATTACGTGAATTATTCAAAACGCGTCAATTAGAAATAGAAAACGCAGTTTTGATAGCAGGGTTGCAAAAACAGAAACTGGATGTATCGCTAAATCCAGAACCAGAAAACCGTGGTACATTACATCCATTGACACAAAGTTTCAAAGAAGTGGTTAATATTTTTGAATCTTTGGGTTATACGTTTATGACTGGCCCAGAAATAGAAGATGATTGGCATAACTTTACTGCATTAAATACACCGATGCATCATCCTGCACGTGATATGCAAGACACTTTCTTTTTACCAAACGGAAATGTTTTGCGTACGCAAACATCTGCGGTTCAGGTTCGTGCAATGGAGAAAAACGGCGTTCCAATTAAAATGTTTACAGTTGGTCAATGTTATCGTAAAGAATTAGATGCAACTCATTCGGCAATGTTTGGTCAAATAGAAGGTCTATATGTTGATAAAATTGAAAAAGGTATAAATTTATCAGATATGTTGGCAACAATGAGAACTTTTGCATCCCGTTTTTTTGAAAAAGATGATGTTGAATTGCGCATACGTCCATCTTATTTTCCGTTCACAGAACCATCTATTGAAATTGATATGAAGTTTGGCGACAAATGGATGGAATTGTTGTGTGGTGGTATGGTTCATCCAAATGTATTGCGTAATTGTGGTGTTAACCCAGATGAATATCAAGGGTTTGCATTTGGTTTTGGTTGGGCACGTTTGGTTATGGTCAAATATGGATTAACTGATATACGTGCTTTTACGGATTCTGATGTTCGTTGGTTAAAGTCGGCTGGATTCTAATACGGGGGTATAAATTATGAAATGGACTTATGATTGGTTAAAAGATTATTTAAATACAGATGCCGATGCGCAAACTGTATCTGATACATTGACTCGTATTGGATTGGAAGTAGAAGATTTGCAATCGCCAATATCACCGATTGCTGCAAAAATTGTTGAATGCAAGCCACATGAAAACAGTGATCACTTGCACGTTTTGCAAGTTGATGATGGTTCTGGCACCATGCGTCAGGTTGTATGTGGCGCACCAAACGCACGTGTGGGTTTAATATCTGCTTTGGCGACCCCAGGTTGTGTAATTGGAGGTCATGAAATTCAGTCTGGAAAATTACGTGGTGTGTTATCAGACGGTATGATGTGTTCTGGCAAAGAATTGGGAATCAGTGATGATCACAGTGGTATTATTGAATTACCAGAATATACAAAAATTGGTTCGCCTGTTATTGAATCCAAGACTGTTTTTGATGCGGGTATTACACCGAACAGACCAGACTATTTGTCTGTTCGTGGTATTGCACGTGATTTATCAGCAGCGGGTTTGGGAACATATATAGTTCCATCTGATAAAACATTTGAAAACATTTCTGGTAATCGCAAGGTTGTATTAAATACAGATAAATGCGGTGCGTATAAATTAGTTGAAATTCATGGTATTACTGTAAATAAAAGCAACAAGGAAATCGCATCCAGACTTGCTGCGATTGGTATAAATCCAAAAAATGCACCTGTGGATACAACAAATTATATTTGTTATGATATGGCACAACCAATGCATTGTTTTGATGCAGACCAAATCAATGGCGATATTATTGTGCGTATGGCAAAAACAGGCGAAAAATTTACAGACTTGTTTGATAATGAACATGAATTGACAGATACTGATATGGTAATTGCAGACGCGTCTGGTATTTTGGCACTGGCTGGTGTTATTGGTGGTAAACGTGGTTCATTTACAGAAAATACAAAAAATATAATATTGGAATCTGCGTATTTTGATTCTGTATCTGTTCGTAAAACTGCAAAAAGATTAGGTGTATCAACTGATTCTTCTTACAGATATGAACGCGGAATTGATCCAACAATAACAGGTATTGCAGCGATGCGTGCGGCTGATATTATTATATTTGCATGTGGTGGTAAAATTGTTGGTACATTTGCAGCGGGAACAGATAATGCTCCAAATGTTCAGATTAAATATAACCCATCGTACTTCTTGAAAAAGACAGGTGTTGATATTGATGCGAAATCACAACATGATATCTTGGTTGCGCTGGGCTACACGATTGATGATTCTAAGTCTGATTGGATTGTTGTACCACACACATCACGTGTTGATGTAAATATTCCAGAAACAATAGTTGCAGATTTAATTCGTATATATGGTTATGAAAAAATCGGTATAAAAGAAATGCCAAAAAGTATTGAAAATACAGTGCATAAAGATATTGATTTGGAAATAAAACAGAGTTTGGCAAATCGTGGATTAAATGAGGCTGTGACATTTGGTTTTGGTAATTCTGTTATAGAGGAAGTAATATCAGATAAACCTATTATCAAAATTGCAAATCCTATAATAGTAGATTTGAATACTGCAAGAAATGGATTACTAGGAAATCTTTTGATTGCTGTATCTCATAATGAAAAACGTGGATATCCTGATTTGAATTTATTTGAATTAGGAACTGTGTTTGATGGCGATGCACCAACACAGCAACACACATCTGTTTGTATCGTACGTACTGGTAATACTGCACCAAAGCATTGGATGCATCGTAACCGCGAAGTTGATATATATGATGTAAAATCAGACTTAATTGCATTAATGCAAGGCCAACGTTTCACAGTATCAACAGAAGATGTACCAAAATGGGCACATCCATACAGATATGGCGCATTGTACCAAGGCAAAAAGAAAGTTGCAGAATTTGGTGAACTACATCCATCGGTTGCGAAAAAATTACGTATAAAAACAAATGTTGTTATTGCGATTGTTGATGATATTCAAAACTTGCCAACTAAACGTGGTGGCAAGCAGCCAATATTATCTGAGTTTCAACCAATAACACGTGATTTTGCGTTTATTGTAGATAACAATACACCAGCGGAAAAATTAACATCTGTTGCACAAAGTGCGGACAGTCGCATAACAAAAGTTGTTGTGTTTGATTCTTTTGATATGTCTGATGGAAACAAATCTATTGCATTTACAATAACAATAGAACCGCGTGAAAATATGTCAGATTTAGATTTGCAACAAATCCAATCTGCCGTTATAAATTCTGTTGAAAAGAAATGTAATGCAACAATACGTGATAAATAAAAATATTAAAAAAAGCCGGTAAAAGCCGACTTTTTTTATTTTCTATTTTTTCTGAATTCATCCAGTGATACAACACGTCCTGGGTCTGGGACAGTATCTGGTTTTTCATCAAGTGGTAATTCCATATCGTTATCTGCTGCCTGTACCTGTGATTTAGGCTTGAAAGATATCATAAAGTCAACAGATGGATCTTTGAATTCAACTAATGCAGAAAATGGTACACGAATAAAAAATGGTCTTCCGTCAAAAGTTAGTTGTACACCAAATTCTTTGTCAGATACATGCAGATTATTATATGAATATTGTAAAACAATTGTCATTTGATCTTGATATCTAAGGCGTAAAAAATCAGGTAAAACAACACCGGGTGCACGTGTGCGAAAAGTGATAAAAAAGTGTGTTCCATCACCCAGACCATTAAACTGTGCGTGTATCAAAGCGTCTTTTACAATAGATTTTAATGCAGCATCCAACAATGCTTGATAATCAATTCGTGCCATTTTATTTTATCTCCGACAATACTATATTACTTATATGCCCATTCTGGCAAGAAACAAATACTGCATCAGGAATATTTTTGAATATTTCCATGTCTAGTCCTGTGGCCCAGACTTGAGCATTTGTATTATTTAGTTCAAAAAACATTTTATTACGTGCATTTTCATCCAGATGTGCTGCGGCTTCGTCCAATAAAATTAACATCTGTTTACCTGTTTTTGTAAAAACTAGTTTTGAGTGTGCTAGTATCAAATCAATCAACACAGTTTTTTGTTGACCTGTACTTGTTAATCTGGCTGGTAAATTTAGTTCTTTGTTAAAAACGCCAAAGTCAGATTTGTGTGGTCCATCTAAAATCATTTTGTCGCCGACTAATGTACGATTTTCGCGCAGGTATTCCATATACTTTCTTTCTATATCGCTTGGCGATATTCCATCAATCAACATTTGTTCAATTATTCCAGAAACAGATACAGCGCATCGTTCTAAAAAGTAATTTAATTCGCCAGCATATTGTATTCGTGCTACAGAAATTGCAACAGATGTTCCTACTATTTGTGTATCCAGTGCATCTAACCAATGTTTATCTGCGTTTGATTTTAATGCATATGCGCGTTCTGATAATAACTTAGATAATTTTGCACATCTGCCGGCATGTGAATAATCAAAACTGGCTGTTAATCTATCAAAAAAAGCCCGTCTATCAGATGCACTATCTATAAATAATCTGTCTTCTTTTGGTGTAATCCAAATTATTCTTAAATGCTTTGCTAATTCGGATAAATTTGCGTTTTCGTTATCAATTTTTGCACGACGATTTGCATCAGATGCAGAAAAATAAACACAGACATCAGTATCACAATTTGTTGTTGCGAATACACTGAATCCACCATCGCCATTAAATCGTGAAATATCAGGCATTGTTGCCCCACGCATACCACGTTCGCCAGATAACATAGATATTGCTTCAAGTATTGCAGTTTTACCTGCCCCATTTGGCCCTGTGATAATAATATTATGTTTGTCGTATGTGTTGATACGACATGTTTCATGATTTCTAAAATTAGTAAGGTTTAATATTTTTATCATGACAAATATCATACACATAAAAAAAAACACCCGCAAGAGGTGTTTTTTATTTTGGAGGCCTGGGTCGGAATCGAACCGGCATAGAAGGATTTGCAGTCCTCTGCATAACCACTCTGCCACCAGGCCTGAACCAGTGACCCTATATTAAGCAAAAATTAATTGTAATTCAACATAAAAATATGTAATATAAAAAATAAATTTAAGTAAGAGAGAGAATATATGAGAAAAATAGCACTTTTGCCGTTATTTTTGTTGTCGGTTTCTGCGTTTGGGGCATCTTATGATGATTGTATGACTCGTACAACTGTTCCAGAGGGCAAATTAACATTACAAGAAATAATAGAATTAGGTTTGTGCAGAAATCCACAAACAACAGCGTCTTATTTAGCATATGAATCTGCTAGATTATCAAAAAATGCAAAATATGCATCTTATTTACCAAGTCTTAGTGTTGGCGCAAATGCATCTTTGCCTTATCGTAATCAAGATTGGGGTGATTGGTCTTATGGTGCGTCTTTGTCGGCATCTTATTTAATATTTGATTTTGGCAAGCGTTTATCTGATTTGAATCAGGCGGCTGCATCATGGCGTGCCACAGGGTTTGATTATGATGAAGCGGTTCAAAATTATATTTACAGTTTAATTGGTTCTTACTATTCTTTGTTAAACGCAGATGCAGACGTTAAATCTGCCACAATGTTACGTGATGTTGCAAAAATTGCGCGTGATACAGCACAGAAAAAATTTAATGCGGGTTCTGTTGCGCGTGCAGATGTTCTGCGTGCAGATACTACATTAGCTAGTCGTGATTTAGATTTAGAACGTGCAAAAAATAATCGTGAAATTATCAAGGGTACATTATTATCAAAGTTATCGTTCCCTGCGGATTATGAAATAGAAATTGAAGATTTATCATCAGAAATAGGCAGTGCAGATGATACAAAGTCATTAGATGAATTGTTTGAACAAGCACAAAAAACACGGCCCGACTTGTTGCGTGCAACTGCGAACAAAGATGCTGCGTGGCACAGACGTAACAGCGTATTTCTAAGTAATTTGCCGTCTATTTCCGCATCTGGATCTGTATCTTGGAACGATAGACCATCAGAAGTTTATAATGCAGGAACAGATAATATTAGTGGCAGCATTGGTATTCGTGCATCTATGCCATTATTTGCTGGTTTTGCAAATTTATATAATGCACGTGCAGCATCTGTAAATTATGACAGGGCTGTTGAACAAGAACGCAGTACCCAAGATAATGCAACATTGGATATATATACTGCGTATCATAATTATAAAACTGCACAGATTGTATTAAAACAAACAGAAACACTTTTGAAATCTGCAACAGAAAGTGAACGTGTTACATCTGGTATGTATAAAGTTGGTCGTGCAACAATGTTGGATTGGCAAACTGCACAATCTGAACTAGTCAGCGCACAAAAACAAAATAATGCGGCTAAATACGATTTGTTTACGAAACGTGCTGCGGTTGCGTTAGCGGTTGGTGAAATCAAGGCAGAATTAGAAGGAGAGAGTGAAAATGGCGAAAAATAATATAAATAAAAAATCTTTGGTCGGTCGTTTTTTTAGTTTTTTATGGCGTAAAAAATGGTGGGTTTTAATATTGTTAATATTAATCGGTGGTGCGATATATTACTTTGTTGGAAAATCAAGCGACAAGACAGAATATATAACGATAAAAATTACACGTGGTGATTTACGTCAAGTTGTTAGTGCGACTGGTGAAATACAACCTGTTAATACTGTAAATGTTGGTTCTCAGGTTTCTGGAACAATTGATAAACTGTACGTAGATTTTAATTCCAAAGTAAAAAAAGGTGATATTTTATTAACGATTGATCCGTCTGTATTACAGGCATCTGTTGATGAAGCCAAGGCTTCTTTGGATAGTGCTGTATCGCAAAGAAATTTTGCAAAAAATGAATACAAAAGAAACAAAATGTTATACGAAGGCGATATGATATCACGTGCAGAAATGGAACAATCGCAAACACAATACGAACAGTCAGAACAGTCTGTTAAACGTGCACAATCAACATATGATCGTGCTGTAACAAATCTTGGATATGCAACAATTTTATCTCCGGTAGATGGTACTGTTATTTCACGTAAAGTGGATGTTGGACAAACTGTTGCCGCATCTTTTCAAACACCAGATTTATTTGAAATTGCCGAAGATTTAACAAAAATGCAAATAGAAACATCTGTATCAGAGGCGGATATTGGTGTAATCAAAGAAGGTCAAGTTGTAACCTTTTCTGTTGATGCATACCCAACAGAAACTTTCCAAGGTGTTGTTCGTCAAATTCGTTTATCGCCGACAACAACATCAAACGTTGTTGTATATACTGTTGTTATAAACGTTGATAATACAGATTTACGTTTGATGCCCGGCATGACAGCATTTGTAACAATTATCATATCTGAACGTGAAAATGTATGGAAAGCATCTAATTCTGCATTTCTAGTACGTAATTTTAATAATATTACAGATAATACAAATGGTGCGACACCACAAACACATATGGCTATTTTGCGTGATGATAATTTGATGTTTATTCCATATCAAAAAGGTTTATCAACCGCTACAGAAACAGAAATTCTTTCTGATGAAATTCAAGTTGGTGACAAAGTTGTAACTGGTCGTGTTGGTGCAACGCCACAAAAAAAGAATAATGGTATGCCACATGGTCCGATGGGTGGTGGTCCAAGAAGATAAAAAAAGCCGGTATTTACCGGCTTTTTTATATTTTTTCCCAATGACAGATTACAATCGCATTTTCGGTATCACCTGATTTTATTTTATGACGTGATACCAGTCCATCAATTGCAACATCAATTTGAATTTCTGGTGTATCAGGGTTAACTTCTTTTTTGAATTGTATATTAATCTTTTTTAATTTATGTTGTGTGCGATATGTGTATCCGACACTTTCTGTTGCCCATACTGCATAAACAGCATTGTTTATATGTTGATTAACATCAATGTCATCAAAACGACATTTCATGATATGGGTTTTGTTTGTTTCAAAATCCGGGAATTTTTCAAACGCACAATTGTATGAACGTATTGGTGTTACAACGTCTGGTGACAAGTGGTTTGCCAGCGGTAATGGTCTGCGATGCGTCATATCAATTAAAATCCACTGTGAAGTTGCGCGTACCATTAATCTGCCATCTGCACCGCGAATTTCAAAATCACGTGTTGCACGCAGTGCATCTTGACATGATGGCCATGTAGTAAAGGTAAGTTCTTCGCCTTCTTGTGGTAATTCAACAATATCAACAAGATAGTACATTACAACCCAGCCGATATTGTTTTTTAAGCAATAAGTTCGTCCGCAACCTAAAATCTCAGCATGTCGGTCCGCAATAGATTGAAGTTCGTTCATTAAAATTAACGGACGAACATAACCAAATCTATCGCATTGATACGCTTGTAGAATTCTGGTTTCTACTAATTTTTTTACCATCATCTATCCTTGGATGTTTTGTAGAACAACAAAATCTAATGTGTCACCTAATATAATTTCGTTTGCACGTGCGGCGGATTTAATTAACCCATGCAATATATCTGGTGTTTCAGATGGAATAGTTAGCGTTTCCAGTTTTGCGCCATTTCCAACCTTGCGTTCTGTACGCATACCGCGAACATTTTTTAACAAATCCAAAGCGATATTCATCTGTTCTACATCTGTGTTATATTCAGATTTTACAGTTGGATATTCTGTCAGGTGTAATGTTTCACCACCTTCGGTTGATTTGTAAATCTTTTGCCACAGTTCTTCGGTTAAAAACGGTATAAACGGTGCATACAAACCAATTATTGCACGTAATACTGTGTACAATGTCCACTGTGCAGACAGTTTTGATTCTGCGGTGTATTTTTCTGGTGCCCAGAAACGGTCTTTGATAAATTCTAAATATTGGTCACAGAATATATCCCAAAAGAATGTATCAATAGCACTGCGTGCGTTGTAATTATAGTACTTATCCAAATTCTTGCGTGTTTCTGAAATTGCTTTGTTTAATTCACTTAATACCCATCTGTCTTCTATAAAGCGTTCAGATACAGGAATTTGTTGTGCTGTTTCTGGTTCAAAGTCTGTTAAATTCATTAAAACATACTTTGATGCGTTCCACAGTTTATTCAGCAGTTTAGAGCCTCGTTTAACTTCATCTTCTATGTATGGCAGATTTGTTCCAATTGGTGCAGTTGCAATCCAATAACGTAAAGCATCAACACCAAACTTGTTTACTGCATCCATTGGGTCTGTTCCGTTGCCTTTGCTTTTTGACATTTTTTTGCCTTTAGAGTCAACGACCATACCATGCATGTAAACAGTCTTGAATGGAACTTCGCCTGTTGCGTAAATAGACATCATTATCATACGTGCAACCCAGAAGAATATAAGATCAGAACCTGTACATAAATATTCTGTTGGGAAATATTTCTTTAATTCTGCAGTATCTTCTGGCCAGCCCAGTGTTGAAAATGGCCATAATCCAGATGAAAACCATGTGTCCAAAGTATCTGTTTCTTGTCTTAGTTTTTTACCGCCAGATAATTTGATTGCATCTTCTTCGTTTTCTGCAACATAAATATTTCCTTGTTCATCATACCATGCAGGAATTTGATGACCCCACCATAATTGGCGTGAAATTGTCCAAGGACGAATGTTTTTCATCCATGACATAAACAAGTTATAACGATGTTCAGGCAAGAACTTAATTTTACCGTCTTCTACAGCCTTGATTGCAGGTATTGCTAACTTTTCTGCATCAACAAACCATTGGTCTGTTAAGTATGGTTCAACAGGAACACCGCCACGTTCAGAATATGGTGTTGGAATAACTTTGTCTTCAACTTTTACTAATAAACCTGCTGCTTCTATGTCTTCTAAAATAGCCTTGCGTGCAACATATCTATCCATACCACGATATTTTTCTGGTACAACAGGATTATCATTTAATTTAGCATCAGGTGTTAAAATGCAAACAGGTGTCAGATTATGACGTAAACCAACTTCGTAGTCATCAAAGTCGTGCGCAGGTGTAATTTTTACCGCGCCTGTACCTTTTTCTGGGTCTGCATGTTCGTCACCAATAATTGGAATTTCAATATTTGTTAAAGGGATAATAGCTTTCTTTCCAATCAAGTGTTTTAATTTTTCGTTTTCAGGATGAACTGCAATCGCTTGGTCGCCAAACAATGTTTCAGGACGTGTTGTTGCGATTTCAATTACACCGCCATCAGTTAACTGATAATTGAAATAATAAAACTTGCCGTGTTCCTCGCGTGTTTCAATCTCTAAATCGGAAACAGATGTTTGTTGTTTTGGACACCAGTTAACCAGTCGTTTATCACGGTAAATCAAACCTTCGTTATACATTTTTACAAACAGTTTTAATACGTTTCGTGACAAACCTGCATCCATTGTAAATCTTTCACGTTTCCATACAGGTGTTGCCCCCAAAGTGTGCAACTGTGATATAATTTGACCACCATATTCCTTGGTCCAATCCCATGCAGCCTGTAATTTTTCATCCAAAGTTAATGCTTTTGGATTTATTCCACGTTTTGACAAGTCACGTTCAACTAACAATTGTGTTGCGATTGATGCGTGGTCTGTACCTGGTTGCCATAAAACATCAAAACCAGCCATACGTTTATAGCGACACATGATATCTGTTAAAACATTGTCCAACGCATGTCCCATATGTAAATTGCCAGTTACATTTGGTGGTGGCATCATAACACAAAAAGGTGTTTTTTCTGAATTTACATTATTTGCCCAGAAATCATTTTTATCCCAGAATTCCTGGATTTTTGTTTCAATTTCACGTGGACTGATGTTTTTTCCAAGTTCAATATTCATGTTTTTATCCTGTTTGTCTAAAATTATTCGCACCTTATCGTATCAAAATAAAAAGAAATTTCAAGCATCAAACGATAATAAAAAAGACCTGTAATTGTTGTTTACAGACCGATAAAAAATTGTTATAATCAAATATATTAAGAATGTATTATGTTGTACATAATGCGTTAAAAGGTTGGAATTCTGGGGAATCTCAGAACACAGGGAGAAGTTTTATGAAAACCAAAACAGTCGCAGAATCATTAAAGAATGCTGTAAGTACAGTTTTCTTGTTGGCGGGTGCGTTTTTTGTATGTTCAACATTTTTATCAATGCGTGCCGTATTGGCTGATCCAATTGCACCTGTTGACGAAGAAATGTTCGTTGGTCCACAGGCACAACGTGCTGGTAATAATGCACGTACAACCGGTCGTGCCAGCCCACGAAACAAACAAACTGCACAGCGTACAAATGTTGCACGTAGCACAGTTCGCAGTGTTGCATCTTCTCTTCAGCCTATACGCAATGTTGCAAAACGTAATGTTGTATCGCGCAGTGCGGTTAATCCACGTTCTAATGCTGTGACATCTCGTAACACCGGTGCTGGCGCAACACGTAATGTTGTATCACGTCAAAACACTAATGCAAATCGTGCAACTGCAACACGTACACGTACAGTTCGTTCTAGAACTGCGACAACAGATGCTGCAAATAATGCACGTATTTCTTTGCAAGGCAGCGCAATTCGTGGTTCCAAGGCTACATCAACATCTACATATTCATATTTGAATACAAAATTATACACAGGTAATTATTCAAATATTATTGATTCTTCTACTGGTATGATATCAGCCGATGCGTACAGCAACTGTTTGGAATCTTACTATACATGTATGGATGAAATTTGTACTGCACGTAATGCTGCACAACGTCGTTGTGCATGTGCTGGACGTGTCAAGGCATTTGCAGATGCAGAAGCATCATTGGAAACAGCAAATGAAGAATTGATAAAGGTTTCCGGTGAATTGGCATTGTTGGTTGCAAACAAAGGTAAAGATGTTTCTGATGCCTTTAAATTAACCGATGCAGAAAAGGTTATGAATTGTGTTTCTTGGAAGGAAGCATACAAAGAAGGTTCTTGGACATCTGACGAAGCAAAACAATGGTGCAACAGTCATGGTATTTATGAAAGCGCAGAAACATGTCCACAACCATCTTATTGTAAATCAACTGGAAATAATTTTGGATTTGATGTTGCAAATATTGATGGTAGTGGTTCTGACATCTTGGCATCATTACAAGCATGGGCAGATGCAAAAGATAATACAATCACTATTTTGACAGAAAATAATGATAATGTTTTATCTGCTTTTGAGAATGTTTCAAATGTTGTTGGTAATTTGGCTGGTATTGGTGGTGCGTTTAACACTACAGATGCATCTGCAGATACATTGGCAACAACATGGGGATATGATTTATTTGAATATGCACACGATAATGTATGTTCTCGTGTTCTGGATTCTTGTTTTAATGGAATTTACGAAGCATGTGGTTCACCTGCATCATTTGGTGGTAAATGTGCCACAGGTCAATCTTCAAATTGTCCTTTTAACTATAACTCTAATGTAGAAGTCAGTTCAGATGGTAATATTACATTAAATGAACGTGGTACAACATCTACTGTTAACAGCAGTGCCGCGTGCTTTGGTTATACAACCAGTTCTGGCGATCCTTATTCAAGTTTGCGTGGACCGGTTGCTGATGCACGTCGCAGCATCATAAATAAATATTTGTTGGATGCAAATGCAGACTGTGATCTTTATGGCGAACAGTTGCGTGTTGCTGCACAAAATATTGGTTATCAAAAAGTTGCTGCACAACAGGCATTACGTCAGAAACGTTTAGAATTTGCAAATGAAGAAAAAGAACAAATTTTGACGGCTGCACAATCTGCTATGTCTAACTTTAATGAATGTTTAACAGAAATATATGACTGTTATACAGAAACAGCAGACAGTGAACCAACATGGCCAACAGCACGTATAAAGACATATTGTGCACAAATGGCAAACGTTCCACACTGCTATGAAGAAATGATTTGTACACCAAGCGATGCACAATTCTTGGCTGTTATTAATGAACAAGACAGTGAATCTTGCAAAAATACTCAAGATTACAAGACAAATACATGTCGCAATATTGTTACATTAAATGAAATCTTGAATGGTGCATACACAGGCGATTTGTCTAAGTTTGAACCAGAATATCAGACAGATTCAAATGTAACCAAGGCATCATCATCTGTACAGTTACGTGAATATTGCTTGCGTAATGCAATGGGTGTTGATATGACAGATGTCAAAGGTTCTGATGAAAACTGGAATATACGTAATTGGACAAAGCCAGAAAGTAACAATTAAAATTAAGCCCGCAAAAGCGGGTTTAATTTTTGTAAAAATAACCTGCATTGCAGGTTTTTTTGTGATATAATTATACTTATGAAAAAGTCAATTTGGTTTTGGGTGTCTTTTGTCGTTGCAATTATATTTGCAATATATTTCTGTGTACGTATTGCGATGTCCAGCATGGGGTATGGTCCTGTAGCCAAGGTGCATAATATATCTATATCCGCAGACAAAACAGATGCAGATTTATCTTCGTTGGTTTCTATTGTCACACTTGCACCAAATACAAATGCATATTCTGTTAATTTAGACATGTTGAAAAATCGTGCGTTAAAGGTGCCTGGAATAAAAAAGGCTGCTGTCCGTCGTATGCCAAATGGTAATATTTCTGTAAAAGTATCATTATATCGTGCCGTTGCATTGTGGACAGATGGTCAAAGTTTTTTCCCGTTATCAGCAGACGGCACAATTGTTAATAAACCAACAGATGTTCGCGATGAATCGCATGTTGTTTTTCGTGGCGAATTACCAAACGATATTGCAGAAATAACAAATGCTGCGCATAATTTAGTTGGTTATCTTGACTATATGGAATGGATTGAAAATCGTCGTTGGAACATTTATACAAACGATGGTTTGATAATCATGTTGCCAGAACAAGACCCGGTATCTGCGATTGCAACATTAATAACATTAAACAAAAACCATGGTATCTTGGACAAAGATATTGATGTTATAGATATGCGTGATTCTGCACGTATATTGGTAAAATAAAACGAAATGAATTTATTAGATTCTTCTTTTTTGTGTCTGGATATAGGTACACATGGTGTGCGTGGAATTGCGCATCGAGTACGCAGTGCAAATATTGAAAAATCTGCTTTTTTTGCAGTGGACAGTTCGGATACTGTTTTTGCAGTAAATTCAGTGGTTGATGAACTTGAAAAACAATTGGGCAGACATTTTGATTCTGCATATATTACAGGTAATCTTGGTCCGTCTAATTTTGAAATGATGGCAAAAAGTACCGCTTGGTCTGGGGAACATAAAATTAGTTCTTCTGATATTCATAATCAGATATCACAGATATCATCAGAAGATGGTTTTTTCCCAATGCATATCGTACCATTACGTTATGATACATTGATGGCGCGTAATGTTGTATCGCCAATTGGATATGTTGATAAACGGTTAATTTCTGCGTTTGGTGTAATATATTATTCGTATTCTGGTGTTGATAAAATTTATGATTATTTACGTCAAGCCTGTATTCAGCCAATTGGATTTTATGACCCTCAGTTTATTCAAAATTTTGTTTATCGTACTCGTAAACAGACAACAATGTTTATAGATTTTGGCGCAGAATATACCAGTGCGTCAATTTGGACAGATCGTGGACCGGTATGGCATACAAAAATTGCACTTGGTGGAACCGATATAACACGTTCTATATCAGAAAAATTTGGTTTAAGTATGGAAGATGCAGACAGAATAAAAGTTTCTGTTTCATCGTTAGTTCCAACTCAGATGGACCGCTTTACACCTGCGGACACAGCGTATGATTTTTCCAGATCGGATATTAACGAGGTTGTATTACCAATGCTGGCCGACATCATAGGAAAAATCAAAGACAGTTGTTTTTCACATTTTACAAAATATAAACCAACGAAAATTATATTAACGGGTGGTGGGGCAGAAATAACAGGCTTACGTGATTTTATTGAAAACGCTTTTGCAACAACAACAGAATTAATGTCTATTGATGCAACAGTTCGTGGTTTATCTGAATTTATTTGGTCCGAAGAATCTACGCATCGTGAAAAATATATTGCAAAACGCGAAAGATGGAATCAAAGATTAAATAAAATACGCGGCATATTTCATAAAAAGACGACAAAACGCCCACAATTTATTCCGATTTTGCCAAGTACATTATGTTTTGATATGTCAAGACCCGAAACATATAGTTTGTTTTATTCTGGTGGGATATCAATGATTCATGTAGATATCATGGATGGTTTTTATGTTGATAAAATTGCAGGCAGTATTGAGGAATTACGCCAAATACGCAGCAGAACAAATGCTCATTTACATGTACACTTGATGACAGAAAGTCCAAATGTTTGGGCTGCAGATGCGATATCTGCTGGTGCTGATACGATTATATTGTCAACAAATACATCTGGCCTACGTGCAGCAATAAGAACTATACGTGCATCTGGTAAACGTGTTGGTATTGCGTTAAATCCAGAATCATCTGTATCGTTGTTAAAAAGTGTATTACGTGATATAGACGAAGTTATGATTATGTCTGTACACCCAGGTGCAGCAGGCCAATCTTTTGAACCATCGTGTTTACATAAAATATCTGTGCTGGCAGCCACCCGCAAGAAATACGGTTTGAAATTTGTAATATCTGTTGATGGTGGAATAAATGATAAAAACGCTCAATTATGTTGGGATGCGGGTGCTAATATGTTGGTGTCTGGTTCTTATTTAGCAAATGCACCCGATTTTCCATTAGCGGTACAAAGTTTGTTAAAAAAAGAATAAAAAAAACCGGCAAAAGCCGGTTTTTTTAATTGTTTTTTATCTTTCTTAGAATAACCATTATTCCCGCAGGAGTCATGCCAGATATACGTGATAAATCTGCAATGTTTTCAGGACGTGTTGAATTAAGTTTTTCTATTAGTTCGTTTGTTAACCCTGGTAAATTGTCATATTTGAAATTTGTTGGTATTTTCAAATTTGCATCACGTTTATATGCAGCAATCTCACGTTCGTTACGTGCAATGTATCCTGCATAGAATTTATCATTTTCTGCAATAATATCTTTTTTGATGTTGAATATTTTTTCATACCATGTATTTGTTATTAATCCTAAATCAATACCAATTTTACCAAGGCGTGCAATTGCGTTATCGCAACGCAATGATAATCTATATTCAGAACGTGATGTAAACATACGGTATGGTTCATCAACCCCAAGTGTTGTTATATCATCAATTAATACGCCAATCATTGCGTTTGTTCTGTCTAAAATTAATGGTTCTTTATCTAATGCATATGCTGCGGCATTGCTGCCCGCGACCAAACCTTGGGCGGCCGCTTCTTCGTATCCAGATGTACCATTTATTTGTCCTGCAAAGAACATGTGTGGAATATCTTTGGATTGTAATTTATCGTTCAGTGCACGCGCATCAATTGCATCATATTCAATTGCGTATCCATATCTTTCAATTTGTGCGTTTTCAAGTCCTGGAATTGTACGAATCCATTTATCTTGTTCTGCTTTGCCAAAACTAGTAGATATTCCATTTGGATAAATTAAATCGCTGTTATAACCTTCGGGTTCCAAGAACACATGATGTGAAGTGTGTTCTGGAAAACGCATAACTTTATCTTCTAAACTTGGGCAATAACGTGGACCAGTACCAACAATATCACCGTTATACATTGGTGCATTTTTTATATTTTCACGAATAACATTATGTGTGTTTTCTGTCGTGTGTGTGATAAAACAAACGCTGTCATAATTATTATTTTTATCACCATCTGCAAACCAATCGTGTGGGTTATCACCAGGTTGAATCTCGCAAACAGAAAAATCAATAGAATCTTTTTTTATTCGTGCAGGCGTACCTGTTTTAAGACGTAAAATTTTGAAACCATTTTCAGATAAAATACTTGAAATATTTTTATCTGCATTTTGATAAGTACCATCATCTTGCAGACGACCAGACGATATTTTTTCTGTTCCACGTGTTACAACGCCTTGCAAAAAAGTACCAGTTGTCAGAACAATTGATTTTGCAGAATATTTATTATTTACAGTTTTATTTTTTATATCCAAATCTGTTACAGGTTCATATATAACAGTCAAATTTTTTTGTTCAGATAAAATATCAACAATTGTATTATGATACAAATCACGGTCAATCTGCGCGCGTAAAGCCTGTGTTGCCGCACCGTGTGTTGCATTTAATGTACGCCAGTGAATGCCAGATTTGTCTGCAGCGCGTCCCATTACACCACCAAGTGCGGTTATTTCTGCAACCATTTGTGATTTACCAGGTCCCCCAATACTAGGGTTACAAGATAATGCACCTAAATCAGATATGGTTTGTGTTAATAATAAAGTGTTTGCGCCACGACGTGCAGATGCAGATGCTGCTTCTACCCCTGCGTGTCCACCACCGATAACAATAACATCAAATTTTTGCATTAAAAACGACCCATACCACCGTTAATATGTAAAACCTGACCGTTTATATATGATGCCTCTTCACTGGCCAAGAAAACACATGCGTTTGCAATATCTTTTGGTTCTCCAAATCTTCCTGCTGGGATTTGTGATAAATAAGTTTTCTTTAATTCTTCTGGCAAAACATCTGTCATAGGTGTTTTTATAAAGCCTGGTGCGATTGCATTTGCAGTTATCCCACGTGATGCAACTTCGGCTGCGATTGATTTAGTCATTGCAATCATACCACCCTTACTTGCGGCATAGTTTGCCTGACCTGCACCGCCGATAACACCGATAATAGATGCCATATTGATAATACGACCATATCTGTTTTTCATCATAGGCATAATTGCAGCACGACACATTTTGAAACAAGAACGCAAATTAGTATTGATAACATCTTCAAATTGTTCGTCACTCATACGCATTAATAATGTGTCTTTGGTAATACCTGCGTTGTTGATTAGTACATCAATCTTGCCGGTTTTTTCAATTGTTTCCATAATCAGTTCTTCTGCACCACCACCAGTTGCTAAATCGCAAGGTATTTTGATGTATTCATCATCAAATTCTGCGTTCATTTTTGCGATATTACGACCAGAAACAACAACAGTTGCACCAGCTTGTTTCATTTTTTTTGCAATTTGTAAACCGATACCACCTGTGGCTCCTGTGATTAATGCAACACGTCCTGTTAAATCAAACATATTATATCTCCAATTTCTTAGCGGTTATTTTATCTGTAATACGTGAACATAGACCCGTTAAAACAGAACCTGGGCCAATTTCTATCATATCTGTAATCCCTAATTCTGCCATATTCAAAACACTTTCGCGCCAGCGAACACTATGCGTCATTTGATAAACAAGCGCATCTTTGATTTCCTTAACATCTATCAAAGGCTGGCATGTTTTGTTTGAAATCAATGGTACGGATGGTTTGTTTATTTCAACATTTTCTAGTGCGATCATCATCGCATCTGCCGCCGGTTGTTGGATACGACAATGTACAGGTACAGACAGTGCCAAAGGCATTGCACGTTTTGCCCCTTGTTCTTTGGCCATTGTCATTGCAGTTTCTACAGCATCTTTGGCACCAGAAATTACAACCTGACCTGCACTGTTATCATTTGCAACATCACAGCCTGCATCATCACAAATTTTACGCAATGCATCAATTTCCATTCCCAAAATAACAGCGGTCAAACCATGGCCAACAGGTACTGCGCTTTGCATTGCATTGCCACGTGTACGCAACAGTTTTGCGGTATCGCCAACAGATAATGCGCCCGCTGCGCATAAAGCGGTATATTCACCAAGACTATGTCCAGCGACATATTCTGGTAATTGTACACCACTGGCGCGTAACATTGCGATTGATGTAGCCATAATTGCTGGCTGAACATTCGCAGTCAGTGTCAATTCTTCCATTGGGCCATTGAAAATAATATCTGATAATTTTTCACCCAGTGCTGCATCAACTTCATCAAATACTGCACGTGCATCTGCGTTATTATCGTATAATTCTTTGCCCATGCCAACGCTTTGCGCACCTTGACCTGGGAATACAAATATAGATGACATATATAACCTTTTTTTTATTGCTAATTATATTATAGTCCCTAAAATCTCCAATCGCAAATAAATATATAAGTTTGACATATATCGCAAATTTACTATAATTTTTATACAAAAATAATAAAGAGGCGTATCATGAATAACAAAGAAAAAAACACAAGGGTTTTTATGGAGGCTGATTTTTCCTTTCATCTGGGTAAAATACAATTGTGTGATGATATTGCCAAAGAAAAGGCATTAGAGTTGGTTAGTGCCTTGTCAGAAAGAAAAGCAGATAAGCAATCTTGTGCAGACGATATTATTATTTCATATAATACACAGTGTTGGTTACATAATGACATGAAATTACAAAGTCCAATACAAAGTGAATTATCAATAGATATTCGTTTAAAAAAGATGAAATGTTGTAATAAAAGAAATGTAAAAAATAGTCGCGATAATTCTTCTCTTTGTGCAAAAAACATACAGTGCGGCCTGTGCAAAGATAAAAATATTTGTGGAACAATTGGTCAGATTTTATTTCCAGAAATATATCAAATACAAAAATAGAAAAAGCCGGTGTTTGCCGGCTTTCTTTATGAACAAACATTGCACCTAGGGATGTGGGTTCGGGTCTTGTAGAAAGTCCTTTTCTTGTCATGCAGTGTCTGTGATATACATATTATATAATTTTATATAATCTTTCAATTGGTACGTTTTCCTGTGTGTGGGCAAATGTGCGCCACAGGACAGTTTTCGCATTTTGGACGTTGTGCACTGCATACATATCGTCCATGTAAAACCATAACATGATTTACAACAGCATGATATTTTTTTGGGATTGTTTTTAATAACTTTTCTTCTACTTTTTCAGGTGTGTTATCTGACTCCTTAACCCATCCGTATCTGTGTGCATTACGAAAAACATGTGTATCAACGCCAATGTTTGGCGCACCCCACAATACATTACAAACAACATTTGCTGTCTTTTGTCCAATTCCAGGAAGTGTCATTAATGTATCGCGATTATGATATTTTTCTGAAAAAGTATCTGATATATTTTCGTCTGCTAATTTTTGCGCCAATGCAATAATGTTTTTCGCCTTGTTATTAAAGAAAGATATAACGCGAATATGTTCTTTTAACCCATCAATCCCCAGTTCCAGCATTTTTTGTGGTGTTGGCGCAACGCGAAATAATTCAGGTGTAACTTCGTTTACTTTTTTATCGGTTGCCTGGGCAGATAAAATAACCGCCACAGCAAAATTAAATTCGTTTGTGTGATACAATTCTGACCGTATAGACATATCAACAGTCGGAATAACCAAATCAAAATATTGCTGTGGTGTCATTTGTTTTAGATCCCTTTATTTAATTTTCTAAGTTGATATATAATCATATCGTTTTGTTTTTTCTGTTATAAAAAATGAAATATCAGCATTTATTGTTCTGGTGTTGGATTAATTTCAAAACTGTCGCGACAGATACCGTGGCCATTACATTCACCTGTACGAGAACAATAACTGCATTTATATGAAAAAGTTCTGCAATACTTTGCCATTTTTTATCCTTTATTTCAGTTTTTGTTGCAGTTCTTGTATTTGTTTTTGTTGATTTTCTATTTTTATATGAATACGTTGCAACAATCGTGTAATCAGTTCAATATCTTTACTAAAATCTATTTGACTATGGCAACTTTGGTCGTATATCAGACATTCGCGTCTGTTACATTTTCCACCCAATGTTTGATGCGGACAGAATTTTTCAATCTGTTCACAATATAAATTTTCAGGCCATGTTCCGTAAATACCATTTGAAATATTTATTACACTTTTAGTGCCATTATAAATATTGTATGCGTATTTTATCAGAAAGCCTATTTCTGGAAAATCTGTTTCAACAAGGAATTTACAAGTTGTACATGTTTCTGGTAGATAACCATCTACTTTGCAAACACCGTCTTGTGTTTTGTTCGGACAGTTTTTTTGAATGTTACCACAGTAATTTTTCATGTTACTACCTTTGGTTTATTGTATATAAATGGTATGCGCGTATTTGTTGTTGCACAGTATATAAATTACGTGCAATACAATATGTCATTTCGTTTGTACATTTTGTATTTTTATTTAACGGACAAATATTGTTCGTGCATACCATTTTATACGCCCTTTTTTATTATGCTTTTTTGACAGATACAGCCAGATTATATCCTTCAAATTCAGTGCTATATTCGCCATCACCGATTTGCATATCAACAATCAGTGCTTCGTGCATAATGTGTTTTTTGTATTGTTCAATTGCTGTTGCGACTGCAGGATCCGCATTATATGTCAGGATAATACGATCAGAAACATCTAGACCTGCTGTTTTGCGTGTGTTTTGGATAAATCGCAAAGCGTCGTTTGCTAAGCCTTCTGCAATTAAATCTGCATTTAATTCTGTATCCAATACAACAACAGCTGTGTTGTCTGGTAATGCTGCGCCAGAAACATCATTTTTGATAGTTAAACGATTTTCAAATTCATCTGCATTTAATTCATATCCTGCGGCCAATAATTTATCACCAACGATTTTGTATTCGCCACGTTTAACAGATGGAATTATGTCCTTTAATGCACCGCCTAAACGTGCACCGATTTTTGGTGTAATTAGATAAATAAAACTATCTGCAACACTTGCGATATTGTTGTCAAATTTAACTGATTTTACATTCAGTTCGTCTTTGATTATATCTGCATAGTCAGGCATGTTTACACCAGCGATAGTTAATGAATTTAATGGCAAACGATTTCGTAATTTATACTGTTCGCGCAGTTGATTACCAACAGATACGATTGATTGTACGCGACGCATATCGTCAATAATTTTTTTATCAAATTTATCTGCTGTTGGCCAATCTGTTAAATGAACAGATTCTTCATTTGTTAAATTACGATATATGTATTCTGAAACAAATGGTGCGAATGGTGACAATACACGACATAATGTAGCCAGTACGGTATATAATGTATCAAATGCATCTTGTTCTTCGTTCCAGATGCGTGCACGACAACGTCTGATATACCAGTTGTTCAATATATCCAAGAATTTGATAATATCTTTGATTGCTGCATCTGGTTTATATTCAGACAAAGAATTTGTAACACTTTCTATTAACAAATTCAATTCTGCCAATATATATTTATCCATTGGTTTTTCTGGATTTGTCATATATTTTGCAACAATATTGCCTGCGTTTGCATATAGTGTAAAGAAATGATACGCATTCCACAGTGGTGTTTGAATTGTTTTTGACGCTTCTGTAAATACTTTACCTTCGTTATCAATTAATACAGGTTCTGCCTTCATAAAGTTTGAGCCTAGTATGAATAAACGTACCGCATCTGCGCCATATTGTTCAATTTGTTGTTCTGGGTCAACATAGTTCTTTGATGATTTAGAATATTTCTTTTTGTTTTCATCAACAACCATGCCATTTGCAGATACCGCCTTAAAGGCAGGTTTATCAAACAATGCCGTTGCCAGTACCATTAATGCATAAAACCAACCACGTGTTTGGTCTTGTCCTTCAATAATATAATCCGCAGGGAAAGTTGTATTAAACTTATCCTGGTTTTCAAACGGATAATGTAACGATGCCCATGGCATAGAACCGCTTTCTACCCAACAGTCCAAGACATCAGGAATACGTTTCCATCCATCACGTGTTAATTTATCTAATGTTGGGCGATGCAAATCTGTGACAGGTACACCAAAGAATTCTTCCAGTTCTGCGATTGAGCCAAATATTTTGAATTCGCCATCTTTTTCCCAAATTGGCAGTGGCATACCCCAGAAACGATTGCGTGATATTGACCAAGGGCGTGCGCCTTCTATCCATGTGCGAAAACGTTCGCCTGCGCTGGTCCAATTTACAGTCGCGTTATTTGCTAATAATTTATCTTTGATTTTTGGTACGTCAATATACCAAGAATCTGTTGCGCGCTGAATCAGTTTTTCTTTACTGCGATCACCAAAAGGATAACTATGTTTATATTGTTCTTTTTTTACCAATTTGCCATTTTGTTTTAACCAATCCATAATACGTGGTGTTGCAACAAATATGTTTTCGCCTGCAAAATCAACAACTGTTTCATCAAAATTTCCATAGTCATCAACATTTAATAAAACTGGGAATTTTGCATCAAGATTTTTAGCGGCCCAAAAGTCTTCGGCACCGTACGCAGGCGCAATATGAACAATACCTGTACCATCGCTATCTGATACATAATCTGCAGGTATAACTTGGAATAATAAATCAGATTGTCCTGTGTAATATGGGAACAGTGGTGTATAGTGTTTGCCGACCAAATCCGAACCCTTGATACATTCAATTTCTGTTGCGTTTGCAAATTGTTTTTCGTATGCAGTCAGTCTGCTTTTTGCAACAACGTAAACATTTTTATCTATATCTTGCATACGCAGATATTCCATGTTTGGATTCACTGCCAAAGCAGAGTTAGCAGGTAATGTCCATGGTGTTGTTGTCCATGCGATAACACGGTCGCCGTTTTCTAATTCAAACCAAACAGTCACAGCATCATCAACTATTTCACGATAATCACTGGATGCTTCGGAATTAGAGATAACAGTACCATTGACCCAATCGTATGGATTAACGCTGTAATCTTTGTATAACAGCCCTTTATCATGTAATGTCTTTAATGTCCACATTACAGATTCCATATAATTTTTATTCATGGTTTTATAGCCGTATTCGTTACCGATTTTCACCCAGCGACCCATACGTTCAATAAATTTATCCCATTCGTTTGTATATGTCATAACATCTGTTTTGCACATGTTACAAAACGCTTCTATGCCATCGTCTGCAACGATGTTTTTTGCAGAT
Organism: Candidatus Enterousia sp.; assembly: GCA_045657405.1. Lineage (GTDB taxonomy): Bacteria > Pseudomonadota > Alphaproteobacteria > Rs-D84 > Rs-D84 > Enterousia. The sequence continues at coordinate 70,266 of JAZOTB010000002.1, read as the reverse complement.
TTACCTACTTTCTTTTCAACGGAATTTTCTGCGGGTAAGCCATGACAGTCCCAACCAAGTTCACGGTTTACATATCTACCGTTCATTGTTTGAAAGCGCGACACCATATCTTTTACAACCGTTACACCCAAATGCCCCCAATGCGGAATACCGTTTGCAAATGGAGGTCCATCAAAGAAATTAAAAGGATGACCTTGCTTTGTTTTTTGTAGTGTTTTATCAAAGGTATTGTTTTCACGCCAATATTGTAACACTTGTTGTTCTAGTGTTGGAAAATCCGCGCGCAAGTCTGTTTTTGGGTATGTCATATTTTATATACTCCGTATTCATTTTATCATTAAAAAAGGGGCGTCTATGCGCCCCAGCCACCGCCAAAGCGCAGTGCCGATTATTTAATAATAATTATAGTTGTTTGTTTCATACGGCGGATTGTACACGCTAAAAAACTAAAAAGCAAGCATTGTATTAATAAATTGACAATTAAAATTGTTGTGTTATTCTGATTTGCAGAATAAAGGTATATGATATGAAAAGTGCTTCAACAACAAATGAAAAAAAAGCAATGCAGAACGACATTTTCAATTGCACAAAAACTGCCTTAAAGGGTAAAACTGTATCAAAGACAGTCAGGGCATTGGGTGCCGGTAGTGATGAGCAAGAATGGAAAATCAATGGCTTTGAAAAGAATGTCTTTGTATTCCATACCAAGGAATATGGCAAAGAAGTAACTGCTTTGGTTATATTTGCTGAAGCTAAATCTGGCAGTCAAAATAATGTATTAAAAGAAACTTTTAAAGATGTAGAATTCATCAAAAAAATGCACAATTTATTTGTGAACAAAGAAAAAGAAATGTTCAGACAACAAACACAACAAACACTGGCTGTTTTTGTTGAAAGTTTCAAAAGCAATATAAAATAATATTTGAAAACATAATTTATATTCAAAAAAATCCCCGTTTGGGGATTTTTATTTCTGGTGCCGGTAATAGGACTTGAACCTACGACCCCCTCATTACGAATGAGATGCTCTACCAACTGAGCTATACCGGCAACTGTTGAAGAACTATAATATATCTTTTTTTTATTTTCCATATATATTTGATATAAATATTTGCTTTTCGGTTTTTCTTTGTTATAATCGTCTTGTTTTGGGTGGTTAGCTCAGTTGGCTAGAGCGTTACGTTGACATCGTAAAGGTCGTTGGTTCGAGCCCAATACCACCCACCAGGTTCTTAGAAGGATGAATTAATAATGCGAATGCAAATTTAATTTTGAAAAAAATCAACGGGAATCTTATTTAGACGCCCCGTTGGCGTCTATTTTTTTATACAGGCAAAGGGAAAAATAAAATGGCAAAAAAATATTTAATTACATCTGCTTTACCATACGTTAACAATAATCTACATATTGGTCATTTGATTGGTTGTTATTTACCAAGTGATGTTTATGCACGTTTTTGTCGCGCAATGGGTCGTGATGTTTTGTATGTTTGTGGTACAGACGAACATGGTACTGCCAGTGAAATTGGCGCGCACAAAGAAAATATGCCTGTTGAAGAATATGTGGAAAAGTACCGCAAGCCTCAGGTCCAGGCGGTTCAAGATTTTAATTTGTCTGTTGATTTATATGGTCGTACACATACAAAATTACACGAGAAGTTAATTCAAAAATTATTTGTGCGTTTGCAGGAACAAGGAATGCTGGAAGAAAAATCTTCTATGCAGCCTTATTCTATCAAAGAAGAAAAGTTCTTGGCAGACAGATTTGTAATTGGTACATGCCCAAAATGCGGTTATGAAAATGCATATGGAAACGAATGTGATAAATGTTTCGCAAATCTTGAGCCTGCCCAGTTAATTAATCCACGCAGTGCAGTTGATCCTGAATCGCCTGTTGAAATGCGTGAAACAAAACACATGTATTTCAAGACTAGCGCAATGCAAGACATCTTGCGCAAATGGATTGATTCACGTATTGGATGGCCAAAAACAGCACTGGCAATCGCAAATAAATGGTTGGACGAAGGTTTACGTGACAGCCCAATTACACGCGATTTGAAATGGGGTATTTCTGTAAATAAACCAGGGTATGAAAACAAAGTGTTTTATGTTTGGTTTGATGCGCCATGGGGTTATGTTTCAATATCTCAGGCTGCAAATGAAAATTGGGCGGATTGGTGGCATGGTGGTGATGATGTTCATTATGCGCAATTTATGGGCAAAGATAATGTATCTTTTCATTCTATATTCTTTCCATCCCAAGAACTTGCTATGAACGATAACTGGAAAACAGTTGATATGTTAAAGGCAATGAACTTTTTGAATTTTGAAGGTGCCAAAGTATCAAAATCAACAGGTAATGGAATTTTCTTGAATGATGCAATTACAATCGCACCAGCAGATTGTTGGCGTTATGCATTGTTGGCAAGTGCGCCAGAAACAGATGACACAGATTTTACCGTATCTCGTTTTGCGGATATTGTTAACAAAGATTTGAACGGTATGCTGGGGAATTTTGTAAGTCGTGTTTGCAAATTAACACAGAAAAATTTTGGTAATATTGTTCCTGCCAAGGGTGATAAAAATCCAGAGTTGGAATCACAAATAAATGAAAAACTATCTGCGTTGACTGCTGCGCTGGATGCGTGTGAATTCAGAAATGCAATCGCTGCATTACGTGGATTATATGCAATCGGTAATGAATATATGACCAAAATGGAACCATGGGCAATGGTTAAAAATGGCGATATGGATGGTGCTGGTGCTGTATTAAATGAATGTATGCAGATGATTGATTTGTTTGCACGTGTATCTGCACCAGTTATTCCAAATGCAGCAGAAAAAATGCAAAACATATTCAAGCCAATACATGATTTATCGTGGCCAAATGTTTATGAACATCGTATAAATGACGGTGATGAATTTGTTGTGCCAGAAAACTTGTTTAATCGTATTGACGATGAAACAGTTGCGATGATTACAGAAAAATATACTGTAAAAAAACCAGATAATACACCAAAACCAATTGTTGCAGAAATTGTAGATGTAAAAAATCACCCATCACGTGAAGATTTACATATTCTGTCTGTAAATACGGGTGCCGGTGAAAATGTACAGATTGTATGTGGTGCGCCAAATGTACATGTTGGTTTATGTGGTGTTCTGGCGCCAGTTGGGGCAAAATTACCAGGTATGAAAAAGCCAATGTCACAGCGCACAGTCGCAGGTGTTGAATCGTTTGGTATGATGTGCAGCGCATCAGAACTGGGGCAATCTGGTGACGATAAAAACATTATTGAATTAGGTACGGAATATAATATCGGTGAAGAATATAAATTAGATTAAACGGAATAGGATAATGGTCGAATTAAAAAAAGAAAACACAGAGGTACACGAAGCGTTGACGCTGCGTTTGTATTCTAATGGTTTTACAATAAAAAGTAATTTCAAAAATATTGAAGATATAAAGAAACTTTTATCCGTCAATGCAAATGTTTATAAAATAGAAATTATTAAAACAATAAAAAGTCACTATATGAATTCTGTTTTAGAAACACATAATGTTGAAACAAAAAAATTACCATTATGGGTTGCTGATGAAATCACAAATGTAAAAAAAATAAAAAGAAGTAATCCAAGGTTTGATTTTTTTCCTAAGATAAATAGTATGAATTTAAATGTGCCTGCGATTCAGACGGGTATTCACACAGTATATAGCGTTGGTATGAAAGAACTGGCTGCTATTGAACCATGTGTATTTCCTGTTTCAACAACTGTTTTTTGGCATGAATTGGATAATAATGATATTGTTGTAAACAAAGATATGAAACAGGTTTATCCAAAAACAACCGGAAAAATTCCAGAAGTATTAGCTAAAATGTTACAAAATGTCAGATAATAAACTGCGTCTTGTTTTATTGTCTTGTTGTGCGCCATGCAGTGCAGGCGCAATAAAACAACTGGCAGAAAATAAAATTGATGATATATCTGATTTTGTTGTCTTGTTTTATAATCCTAATGTTTTTCCTGAATCTGAATATACCAAGCGTATGCAGGAACAAATTAAATACTGTGAAAAACTGGGGGTAAAGTATTCTGTTTTGGAATACGACCATGATGCGTGGCGTGATGTTGTACATGGATACGAGTCTGCCCCAGAGCGTGGTGCACGTTGCAGTTTATGCTTTGAATACAGATTTCGTCGTGCTGTAAAATTTGCACATGAAAATGGATATAATGCGATTGCAAGTGTTCTTGGTGTATCACGTCACAAAAGTCAATCACAGGTTGACGCATCTGCACAAAATGTTTGTGATGATATTCTGTATATGCCCATCGCATGGGACGAAAGCCTGCGTGTCCAAATAAATCGTGAATCAGACTTTTATCGTCAAAATTATTGTGGTTGCGAATTTAGTATCAGAAAAATCTGAAATTTTATTCGTGTCGCAAACTATCTATTGGATTTAACTTTGCTGCTTTCATAGCAGGCATAACACCCGATGACAGACCAACAATTACCGCAACAGATACAGACAGTACAACAGGCCATATACTAAAAGGTACGTTGTAACCTAATATGAATCGCCCTACTCCTTGGGATAAACCGACACCTAGTACTAATCCAATCATAGATCCAATAAAAGAAATCAATACAGATTCAGACAAGAATTGTATAATAATCATTTTTTCACGTGCACCAATCGCCTTGCGAATACCAATTTCACGCGTACGTTCTGCAACAGAAACCAACATCATATTCATAATACCGATTGCACCAACCAATAATGATACAGCTGCAATTGCTATTAATAATAATTTTAAGTAGCCTGTAACGGTATTCATTGTTTCCATAACTTGTTTCATATCCATAATTTGGAAATCATCAGCCACATCTTCTTTTAGTCTGTGTCTTTGTCTTAACAACATAGTTATTTGTTCAATTGCCAGGTTGTTATCCGATTCTGCAAATAGTTTTAGTGCAATCATATTAACAGAATTTGGGAATTTGCTGCCTTGTAAGCGTTTTTTTAATGTTGTGATTGGAATTAAAATCATATCGTCTTGACTGCCCATTGCAGAATCGCCCTTGGCTTTTGTTACGCCAATAACAACAAAAGGTGTGTTTTGTACGCGAATTACTTCACCCACAGGATTCTTAGGCAGTCCAAGTTCTTCGGCTGTTTCTGGACCAATAACAGCATACGTAGATGCGTTGCGAATAGCCGCTGTGTCAAAAAAAGTTCCATATTCTATTTCTATATTTTGAACGGTCGTATAATCAGGATAAACACCCAACATTGATGTACCCCAGTTTTTATTTCCATAAATAGCTTGTGCAGATCCGTTTTGAACAGGGCTGACTGCCATAACGTCGGGTAATCTAGCGATAAATTCAGCATCTTGTATGGTCAGTGTATGTCTGTTTCCTGTTCTAACACCTGCTGTTTGTGCTGCGCCAGCGCGTATCATGATGGTATTTGTTCCCAGACTTGAAAATTGGTCTGTAATTGATTTTTGCACTGTTTCTCCGACAGCAACCATAATAACCACAGCCATAACACCAATTATTATACCTAATACAGTCAAAAATGAACGAATTTTGTTTCCACTGATAGATAACCAAGATTCTTTTAAGATATCATTAAAAGTCATTTTTTTATCCCCCTGCCCCGATTATAAATTTCTGTCGTCTTTGGGAATTGGTCCATCGTAATTTATTTTTCCATCGCGTATATGAATCAATCGGTCTGCATATTTTGCGATATCAAATTCATGTGTAATCATAACGATAGTTATTCCCATCTCTTGGTTTAGTTTTTTGAAGAATTTTAATATTTCATTACCCATTTTACTGTCCAATGCACCTGTTGGTTCGTCGGCCAAGATAAGTTTTGGATTTCCTGCTAATGCGCGCGCAATAGCAACGCGTTGCTTCATACCACCAGACAATTGTGTTGGCAGGTAACTCTCAAAATCTTCTAGACCTACTCTTTTTAACATTTCGCGTGCACGACTGATTCTTTCTTCCATTGGCAGACCGCGATACATTAATGGTAACATAACATTGTCCAGCACACTGCGTTTTGACAGCAGATTAAATTGTTGAAAAACAAAACCAATATATTCATTTCGTATAATCGCCAATTCATCAGCAGTTAAACCTGTTACGTCTTTGTCATATAATTCGTATAGCCCAGATGTAGGTGTATCTAATGCGCCAATAATATTCATGCACGTAGATTTTCCTGAACCACTTGGCCCCATAATTGCAACAAATTCACCAGATTTGATTGTAAAGTTGATATCAAACAGAACTTGTTGTTCACCACCAAGTTCTAGGGGAAAACTTTTGTTAATATTTTTTAGTGCAATAATATTTTGTGATGTTTTTTTCATATATTCTCTCTCGGGCTCTTCTACTTATTATATCATTTCATGTTTGTAATCGCAATTACTAGTAGCAAGACAAGCAATAGTTTTGTTTGTTATAAAAAAAGCCGGTAAATACCGGCATTTAATCATATGGATTTTCTGATTTTTCATAATCAATAATAATTGGCAAATGTTCCCACTTTAGGGCGGTTGCCAATCCACGACGTAAATATCGTGTATATGATTCTGGAATGTCAGATGCACCACCAACATTTATTGTTATTTTCATAGGATGACGTCCGGTTTGTCGTGCGAATTTAATCTTCATTGGACGTTTTAGACGCGACAAAGGTGGGTGTCTGTCTGTAACCAATTTTTCAACAATTCTGTTAACTAAACTTGTTGGTGCTTGGGCCATAGATATATCCCACTGTTCATATATTCTGCGGAACATATTTTGTACACCAGTTCCTGTTTCTGCTGATACGGCTAAAATCATAGGTTTGATAATTTGATGAAAAGAATTAGAAAATTGATGTTTTAATTTTAATAATTTTTCATCACGTAATTCTGGTTCAACCAAATCCCATTTGTTTAGTGCAACACATAAAATTTTCCCAGCGTTATATACACGTGCAGCAATTCCCAGTGCTTGATTTTCAATGTTTTTAGTTGCGTCAATCATCAGTATAACAACATCTGCTTTTTCAATAGCATCCAAAGATTTTAATGCAGATAATGTTTCAACATCGTCTGTAACACCTGCCTTGCGACGAAGTCCTGCAGTATCCATCAAGATAATATCGCGCCCATAGAACGTTGTTGGTATTTTTACTGTGTCGCGTGTAACACCGGGCGCATCCATAACGATTTGTCGTTGTTGTCCTAATACACGATTAACAAATGTTGATTTGCCAACGTTTGGCTGACCCAGTACAGCAATTTTTATTTTGTTGTCTTCATGTTCTGGTGTGTTTTGTGATATTTCTGCATCATTAATACCTGCGATATTATCCAAGAAGCCGTATATTTCATCAAAACCGCGTTTGTGTTCTGCAGAAATTAGTAAAGGTTCACCAAATCCCAGTTTGTAAAAATCATGTACATTAGACAGTCGTTTTTCCGATTCGCTTTTGTTTACTAATAATAATACAGGTGCGCGTGTTTTTCTGCGTACAATTTTAGCCCAATCCAAATCTTCGTTTGTTAAACCTGTGCGTCCATCTACCACGAATAAAACTGCATCTGAATTTTCAATTGCATTAAATGCCATATTTGTAGAATCTAACGCAATGCCATGTTTAGCGCTTTCCAAGCCAGCCGTATCATACAGCGTGTACGGACGATTACGAAATGTTCCTGAAATTGTATCACGTGTAACACCAGGTCTGTCATGTACCAGTGCATCACGTGTCCCAGTCAGGGCGTTAAATAATGTGGACTTGCCTGTATTAGGACGTCCTGCAATAGTTACTTTTATCATTGTTTTTTCCATTGATTTTTTTTAATTATAAAGCAAAAATATAAATAATCAAATAGGGGTATTATCTATGAAGAAAAAATTAAAAAATGCATTGAATCATATTAAATCTGTAATAGTTAATCCAAAACGTTATTTTACCAAGATTGTTGCTGATGGAAATCTAGAAGAATCCATGTTAAAGGCTTTCTTATATGGTCTATTGGGTGGTGTGCTGGTTTTATTAATCAGATTGCTGGGTGGGGCAACAATAACATTAGGTTCTATTTTTACGGCTGTTATAATTGTTCCCGTATTGGCAGTTGCGTTATTATTTGTTATGGGTGGATTACTGATGCTTGTATCGGAAATAACCGGCGGAGAACGTGATTGGGAAATTGCTATCAAGGGGTTGGCATCTGTTTTCTTTATTTATCCTGCGATATTGGTATTAAATGCATTGGCATTTAATTGTGTATCAATATGGGTAATCAGTTTATTGGTTGATATTTATATTTTGTTTTTGTTCTATAATATATCGCTATATTGTATGCGTGGAAAACGTGGCAGCGTTTTATTAGTTATTGCAATATTAGCATTGTTTATGTTTACGGTATATGCGACAAATTATAGAATTGGTTGGTTTATGTTAAAAAATGCCGCTGCAACGTTAGCGTGTTTGATATAAAAAAGCCGGTTTTTACCGGCTTTTTTTAATCCTTTTTTAGAAATTCTTCTAACCAATGATTGTCAAATTTTAACTGTTTCACATCTTTGTTTGCCAACAGTTTTTTTTGCAAAGGAATAGTTGTTTTAACACCTTCTATGACAAATTCATCCAATGCACGTGTTGCGCGCATGATGCATGCCGGTCTATTTTGTGCATGAACAATCAGTTTTGCAATCATTGAATCATATGTTGGTGGAATTGTATATCCTGTATAAACAGCACTGTCAACGCGTACCCCCAGTCCACCAGATGGCGCATATAAAGTAATTTTTCCAGGATTTGGTATAAATGTTTCAGCATCTTCTGCATTTATACGAAATTCAATTGCATGTCCGTTTGGAATAACGTTTGATTGTGTGTATCCTAACTTTTCGCCAGATGCAACACGAATTTGTTCGCGTACCAAGTCAACCCCATAAACCATTTCTGTAACAGGGTGTTCTACTTGTAAACGAGTATTCATTTCCAAGAAATAAAACTTGCCATCTTCAAACATAAATTCAAAAGTTCCGGCATTGGTATATCCCATCTTTTTTGCTGCTGATTTACAGATTTCAATCATATCATCACGTTGTTTTTGTGATAATGCAGCGGCTGGACATTCTTCCATAACTTTTTGATTTCGTCTTTGTAACGAACAGTCACGTTCACCAAATATTACAACATTACCATACATGTCGCCCAGGACTTGGAATTCAATATGTCTTGGGTGCAGCAATAATTTTTCCATGTACAAGGTATCATCGCCAAATGAGGATTTTGCTTCGTTTTTGGTAATTTGATATGCTTCTTCCATGTCTTTTGCTGACATTACTGGACGCATGCCACGTCCACCACCACCTGCAGACGCTTTTAACATAACAGGATAACCAATTTTTTCTGCTGTATCCAATGCGTCTTCTAGTGATTTTAATTCGCCGTCAGACCCAGGAACAACAGGCAGGCCGCATTCAATAGCAGTTTTCTTTGCATTTACCTTGTCGCCCATTTTAGAAATCATTTCTGGTTTTGGACCAATCCAAATCATTCCATGTTGCTCAACTTTGTGTGCAAAGTCTGCGCGTTCTGATAAAAAGCCATATCCTGGATGAATTGCATCAGAATTTGTTAGCAATGCAGCCGTCAAAATTGCAGATTCATTCAAATAAGAATCTTTTACGGATGCAGGTCCAATACATACAGATTCGTCTGCCAATTGAACATGCATTGCATCTTTGTCTGCAGTTGAATATACTGCAACCGTACGAATGCCCATATCACGACATGCACGTATTACACGCAGTGCAATTTCACCACGATTTGCAATTAAAACTTTTTTTATTTGTGACATAATTATTCAATAACAACTAAAGATTGGTCAAATTCAACGGCAGCCCCATCTTTTACCAAGATTTCTTTGACAACGCCATCTTTGTCAGATTTGATAGGGTTGAATGTTTTCATTGCTTCTACCAGCGCAACTGTGTCACCGACTTTAACAGCACTGCCAACAGAAACAAATGTGTCTGCGCCTGGTTCTGGTGCCAAATATACGACACCAACCATTGGTGATTTCAAAGCATGACCACTTATTTGGTTTTGTTGAATTGTTTTTTCTTGTTTTGTATCAGATTGTGCAACAGCCACTGTTGTTGCAACCTGTTGTTTTGATAAATGAATATGTTTGCGATATACACCAAATAAAAACTGACGCTCTAAATTCAGTTCTGTAATCCCCATATCATCCATGATCTTAGACATAGATTCAACGGTTGCACGAAAAGACATTTTTAACCCTTTTTGTTTTATTTTCTGTCTTGCATATTAAGTAAATTCTATCACAATAACAGCCATTGTCAAGGCACAGGGTCATATCCGAATTTTCCGCCTGGCCTACATTTACTAATACGTTTTATTCCTAGTACGCAACCACGATAAATTCCATATTTTTCAATGGCTTGTTTTGTATATTCGCTACATGTTGGTATAAACCTACATGCTGCCCTGCCCCCAATAACAGGAGATATTGCTTGTTGATAGAAGTGTATCAGATAAATGGCTATTTTTTTAAGCATTAATTTCTTGATTTTTTAGGTATTGTAACGCTTTTTTCATCGCAGTACGACCAGATTCGCGGTCTGTATCTAATATATCGCGTCTAATAATAAATATATAATCCCAATCACTACGCATCATGTTCTCGTTATACGCAATCCAGTCACGTATCATACGTTTGGCACGATTTCTGTCTATTGCATGTTTGAAAGTTTTTTTTGTGACTATTAATCCATACCGTGCATCGTCTTGATATTTTGCAGGTTTTGCGCGCACAAGAAAATAAGCACAACGTGCCATCGGGTCAGATTCACCCGCGACAAAGTCAGAATGTTTTTTTATCGTATTACGTTTCATGTCTGGCATATAATAACATAATATAATATAAATCAAATAAATTTATCGTGCTGCCTTGATTTTTTGCATATCGTGATTTATAGTTCAAAAAAATCAATATTTTAGTGGGGTAAAACATGTATAACTGGTTGATGAAGTTTTTTTCTGCAGATATGGCGATTGACCTTGGTACTGCGAATACGTTGATTTATGTTAAAGGACGTGGGATTGTTCTTAATGAGCCATCTGTTGTTGCTGTGTCGGAAAATCGTTTAATTGGTCGCAAAGAAATATTGGCAGTTGGGACCGAGGCTAAACAAATGTTTGGTCGTACACCTGGGACAATATCTGCTGTGCGTCCTTTGCGTGATGGCGTGATTGCTGACTTTGAAGTCGCAGAAGAAATGATAAAATATTTTATTCGCAAGGTACATCATCGCAGTCCTTTGGCTGCACCGCTTATTATTATCTGTGTTCCATCATGTGCAACACAGGTTGAACGTCGTGCTATTCAAGAAGCTGCAGATGCTGCTGGTGCGCGCAAGGTATATATCGTAGAAGAATCTACTGCTGCTGCGATTGGTGCAGGTTTGCCTGTTGAAAAACCTGTTGGTTCCATGGTGCTAGATATCGGTGGTGGCACAACAGAAGTTGCTGTTATGTCATTAGGCGGAATTGTTTATTCAAATGCTGTTCGTACTGCCGGTGACCAGATGGATGTTGATATTATTGATTATGTTCGCAAAAACAAGAATTTGTTAATTGGTGAAAATACTGCCGAAGAAATCAAGAAAAGAATCGGTAATGCAATTCCTCCAAAAGACAAAGAAAAAGAATTAACAATGAAAATCAAAGGGCGTGATTTAATGTCTGGTACCCCACGTGAAGCTGTGATTACAGAATCTCAGATTGCGTCTGCGTTGGCTCAAACTGTGTCCAAGATAGTAAATACTGTTCGTCAGGCTTTGGAATTAACCCCACCAGAACTATCTGCAGATATTGCTGATTTTGGTATTGCTATGACAGGTGGCGGTTCTTTGTTGCGTGGACTAGACACAGCAATTCGCATGGCAACAGGATTGCCTGTGTTCTTGGTTGACAATCCATTGGCATGTGTTGCGTGTGGTAGTGGTAAAATGTTATCTAATTTGGACAAGAACAAACACGTATTGCAAACAATGTATTAAAAAAAGCCGGTATTTACCGGCTTTTTTTAATGTTTTATATTTTTAGTTTTTCTTTCATTTCAATCAGTATAGGAACATCAACCCCAAGTGATTTTGCGCGTTCTATCAAACCGCACAAAGCGTGAATTCCTTCTACTGTTCCTTCTGGTGGTTGTCCTTTTGCGATTGCTATGCCGCCAGAATAATTTCTACTGGTTGGGCTGGTTGCAGATAGATATAAATCACCAAGGCCGCAAAGACCTAGAAATGTGGCGGTATTTGCGCCAGATGCGATACCTATATTTACAATGTCGTTCCACACGCGTGTAAACAACAGGGCGCGTTCATTTTCGCCGCGTGTCATAACAGAGTTATAACCACTAATCAGTGCGGCCGCATTTTTGCCAACGCCACAAATTTCTGTTCCTATGACGTCAGAGATTACTTCTAGATACAGTTTGTTTAGTATTTGCTGGCCTGCTACAACCGCATTGCGTGTTCCTGCCAATGTTGAACCAGTTGGAACCCCTTGTGCAACCTCTGCTGCGAACTGAGGTCCAGATAATACGCCAAAGTCATAACATTCTGGTAATACGTCTTGCAGAATTTCAGACATAAACTGTCCTGTTGAACATTCTGCACCTTTTGTGCATATTATAACTGGTTGTCCATTATAAAATTCGCGTGCTTTTTTTAGTGTCTCACGAAAAAAAGCAGAAGGTGTTACAATCAGCCAAGCGTCGGTTTCTTTGGTTTCTGCTATATTTTTTGTAATATATAAATTTTGTGGCTTTTCAACGTTTTCAAATTTTTTGTATTGACCATCATAAGACCACAATATTGTTTCTGTGCCACCACGTGACGCAGTAATTGCCAGTGCGGTACCCCATGCACCAGCTCCAATAACGGCTACTTTCATTTTAATTTCCTTATTTTTCTTTCAATTTCAGGGACAACTATTAATCCATCATCAGATAAATCAATTGCGCGCATATATGCCTTTCGCGCGTTTTCATATTCGCCAACTTCAATATACAAGTCCCCTAGATGCAAATATAGTGGCGAATGTGTTTGCGATACTTCCCCTACTCGTTCCAGTACCTCAAGTGCTGCGACAGCACCCTCGCGTACAGCAACGACACGCCCCAGTACATCCCATGCAGCGATATCGCTTGGGTTTTTTGCAACCAAAGTCATTGCATAGTCATAGGCATTTTCTATTTCTCGGTTCTGTGCCGCCCATATCTTGGCTTGCAGGCCTAAGATTTCTTTGTCAACAGGCATTGTGTCTGAAGCAAACTTTATATCAGATTGCGCATCATCAAAATCGCCAAAAGAATAATAAATTTGTGCGCGTATTTTTGCAAAAAACGCCCTGCTCGATTCATCTAAGCTCTTGTGTTTCATTGCGTTGTTAATTGTTCGCAGTGCATCGCGCTTGTTGCCATTTTTTATGTGATGACCAACAATTTTATTAATCGCAGGTACAAACATTGGATGTTCTTTCAAAGATGATTCTAATTTTGCGATATCGTTAGTTTTTTCTGCGTTTCGCAGCGCAACAAATGGATAGAAAGGGCTTTTTGGTTCTATTTTATCAAAATGCTTCTGATAATCACCGATGTTTGTGTAAAAGAATTGACCTAAATAATAGTCTATGGCATCAATGTTTTTTGCAAAATCAGGTGCTGTTATTTGTGCAAAACGTAACATCAGCATTGCCAAATCAGAATACATCAATATTTGTGTGTGGGATACATTTTGCAATAAACTGAAAGCAAGTGCATTTTTGTATCCGGAATACACAGACCAATCGGGTATATTATCGTATCCGATTAGAAACATTCCTGATGGTTTGGATGTGAATTTTTGTTTTAATGTATCTGCTTTGTCTTGCATGTCGTGATGCGTATAAAAAGACATTAAATACAAATAATCATTAATGTTCATAAAATCAGGTGTTACCTGTTCAAAATGCTTTGCAGCATCATCAAATTGCCCGTTTTCTGCATAAATTTGACCGCGTATAAATGCGCGCCAAGATTCGTTTGTTGGCAGTTTTTCAATAAACTTAAATGTGTTTGTACGCCAATCATTTGCAATTGCAGACCATATTCTAAATGGTGAAATCAGTGCGCTTTCATCTGTTTTGTGTCTGTTGTGCAATTCCTTCCAGTTGTTATTATGTAGCAAATATGCGTCATAAATAAATTGTGCAGGCAGCGTTTTTTCGTTTTTTAATAGTTTTGCATCTGTTGGGATGCGGCCACTTAAAAATTCAGACATTATTTTAGTATTGTGAACAATTGTGTACTGCGTATCTTTTAATGACTGTGTCAGGTTGATTGCAGTTTCAAAATCATTTACATATATTGCGTGTTGCGCAGCCAAAAAGTCACCAAATTTATTTGATGGTGTACTGGTTAATGTTTTGTTTGTGTTTTCTTGGTGCGTATATTTCCATACAGTCGCACCTGTTACAGCCAAAACAGCAAACAGACTTGTTGTAATAAATAAACGTTCAATTTTTCTCATGATTATGATAGAATACTCTTTATGAATAATAATGTCAAATTTCAAGAGTATGAAAATTTATTGCGTCAGTGGTCACAACGTATGAATCTTGTTGCGCCCAGCACACTAAATGATATACAAAATCGTCATATTGCTGATTCGGCACAGTTGGCAGATGTTTTGCCTGCAGATGCAGAAATTATAGATTTGGGTAGTGGTGCCGGTTTTCCGGGTGTTGTTTTGGCAATACTTGGTTGGCGTGTCACTTGTATAGAATCTATTGGTAAAAAAGTGGCGTTTTTATCGGCGGTAAAAGAAAAATTAAACTTGGGTAATTTGACGATTTATCATGGTCGCGTAGAAGATTTTGTCCGGCATTTACCGGTAAAAAGCGATAAATATGTCTTTACTGCACGTGCGTTTGCGTCGTTGACAAAGATAATGGATTATGTTGCACATACAAAATACCGGCTTTTTTTATTAAAAGGCCGGGAAATAGAAGCTGAAGTTTCAGAGGCAAAAAAGAAATATTGTTTTGAATATGATTTGATTCCGTCAAAAACTGGTGATGGTTTTATAATTGCTGTTCGTTTTAAGTGATAATTTCATGTGAAATATTTGTTAACTTGTTGTTATTTGTTTGTTTTTGTTTGTATATGTTGTAAAAAGCCGGTAAAAGCCGGTTTTTGTTAGTTGTTGATTTTAGTCTTATTTCGTGTGAAATATATAATAATGTTTTGTTTTTATTGTGTTTTTTAATTCTTGACCGAATCATTTGGATTTTATATATTTGTTATTGTTAATAATAGGAAAGGGAAATGGCAAAAGTAATTGCGTTTGCGAATCAAAAAGGCGGTGTTGGCAAGACAACAACCGCAATTAATATAGGTGCGTCTTTGGCTACAATTAAAAGACGGGTTTTGTTGGTTGATTTAGATCCTCAGGGTAATGCGGGCACAGGGCTTGGCTTTGTTCGTGCTTCGCATCGTCAAAGTGCGTATGGTGTTATTATGGGTAGTGCTAATATCACGGATAATATATTGACTACTGCGGTTCCTAATTTGCATTTGTTGCCATCTTCTCAGGCGCTAGCGGGTGCAGATATTGATTTGTTAGATATGGATAATCGTGAATATCGTCTGCGTGATGCGTTGTTACAGGTTGATGATTATTATGATTATGTTTTATTAGATTGTCCACCTGCGTTGGGGTATTTGACAATAAACGCTCTTGCTGCTGCGGACAGTGTTGTTATTCCGTTGCAGTGTGAGTTTTTTGCTCTAGAGGGTGTTCAACAATTAACAGATACTATTTCTATTGTTAAAGAAAAATGGAATCCTGGTTTAGATATCTTGGGTGTTTTATTAACTATGTACGAGCGTAGATATAACGTGACACGTGCTGTTGATGATGATGTGCGTTCTGTGTTTGGTGACAAAGTGTTCAAAACTGTGGTGCCACGTAATGTTCGTGTGTCTGAGGCGCCAAGTCATGGAAAGCCGGCATTATTTTATGATTTTAATTCCAGTGGTGCACAGGCTTATTTACGTGTTGCAACAGAACTTGTTCAAAGAACCGAAGGAGGTATAGATGGCGAATAAATTTGGATTAGGGCGTGGGTTGGCTGATTTGCAGTCTGCGCGTGGTACTATACCAGATATTTCTTTGTTAACGCCGACAGAACGTGTCGTTGTAAAGCAAATACCGTTGTACCAGATTGGTACGAATCCGGATCAGCCACGTAAAACTTTTACAGATTCTGAATTGGCGGATTTGGCAGCTTCTATAAAAGAGAAGGGGGTTTTACAGCCGATATTGTTGCGAAGTGTTAAAAATGGTTCTTTTTTGTATGAAATCGTTGCGGGTGAACGTCGTTATCGTGCATCAAAGATGGCAGGGTTGTCTGAAATACCTGCGCTTGTTAAAACGATTGATGATACCAATGCGATGGAAATTGCGTTGATTGAAAATGTGCAACGTGAAAACCTTAATCCAATAGAAGAGGCAAGCGCATATAAAAGACTAATGGAATGTTGTGATTATGAATTGCCAGATGTTTCACGTTTGATTGGTAAATCAGAAAGTTATATTCGTAATATGTTGCGATTAACGTCTTTGCCAGATAGTGTACAAAATTTAGTGGAGCAGGGTGAATTAAGTGCATCACATGCGCGTACAATTGCTGTTGCCGAAAATCCAGAAGAATTAGCTCACAAGATTATTGCAGGTAAATTATCTGTTGTTGATACGGATAAATTGGTAAAGTCTGCGCCACGTGCATCCGGTGCAAAAAAACACGTGTCTAAAACTATTGATGCTGCAACAGTTCGTGATATTGAAAAGAAAATATCCAAAGTTTTGGGTGTTCCCGCAAAGCTATCGGAACGTCGTGGTGGGGCAGGTAGTATAACATTGTTTTTTTCAACGCGTACACAATTGTTTGAGTTGGTTGAAAAACTATCTAAATAAAAATGTTAAAAAAACCGGTGTTTACCGGTTTTTTTATTATTTTGTAAATATATTTTTTGTGTTAATTAATAGTTGGCGAATTTCTTCGTATTGTGCGGATTTTATTAAATCACGTTGTATGTCAGTCAGCGGACGTGGGGTACCGTCTGTGTTTTGCCATTTTGTGTGTATTTTGCGTCCAGAATTTTCGCCCAATGTTACGTTGCCCATCGTGTCAAACGCCATTAATATACGAAGATTACTTGTTAGAATGCTAAATTGTGGGTATTCAATTGGTTTTGCGTCTGGTAAATTGGCAGCACGTCCACCGTTAAATAGTTGTGCGTTTGTTGATGGTTGTAATATGACCGCACCATTGTTTATTGCAATTACAGGTACAAATGCAGAGTTTCCGGATAACATATGCAAAAATTCAACTTTCAAACTGGTGTCGTTTTTTAATTTGTTTATAAATTGATTCATAATAATTTCTTGGTCGTTGAAACCAGATACGTGTACTAGAACTCTGCTGTTTTTGATTTTTGCAAGTTCACGAATGATTTCGTGGTTATTTTCTATTGAATTTTGGTGAAATTTATCCACAGACAAAGAAATTTGAAACAAGGATACGCCTTTTTGATATTTTTCTGCCATATCTTTGATGTCATCAATAATAGTTTTTTTTAACGAAGTTCGTACCCATGCGCCATTTGTTTTTATGTCCAGACCTATACCAGAATCCATTATATGTTTCATGATATTAGAAACATAATTTTGTGGGCCGAATTTATAAGAAGCCATGATTTCTCCGCCTGTCAAAACAACGCTTTTATCAAATCGTGGGTCTTTGTTTGCTTGGTTTACATAGTATTTAATAATATTTTCTGGCATAAATTCGCGGGGTCTGTGTGGGCCTGCGTTTTCGCAACAGTGCGGACAGTTGTACCAGCACCAATGTGTTGTTTTGAATACTATTACGTATTTCAAATTGCGGACGTATCCACCAATTGGCATGAAATAATCAGTGATATTGCTAAAGATATTTTTAATTTGTTTCATGTAGTGTTTATAATACAAAAAATACGATTTGTCAATTAGAATAACAGAATAAAAAAACACCCCAATCTGGGGTGTTAATTTTTTCGCAATAACTGAATTATTTTACAGTTGTTGTTGCGTTACGGTTCATTTTCCAAACCTTTTCGCCTGTGCCTTTTACCAATGGGCGTTCCTTACCATAAGAGATTGTAGAAATGCGTTTTGCATCAATACCATCATTTACGATAACTTCTTTTGCTGCATTTGCACGACGTGCGCCCAATGCCAAGTTGTATTCTGTTGAACCACGTTCGTCACAGTTACCTGCGATTTGGATTTTAACATCGTTGTGGTTTTTCATATACAAAGCCTGACCCAACAGGTTGTTCTTAGCTTCCTTTGAGATTTCTGCAGAATTAAAATCAAAGAAAACGCGTTGATCGTTCAAGTCAGCAGGTTCAACAATAGAACCACCGCATGCAGCCAACATACCTGCAATACCAGCCAACAAAGCAAAATTTTTAATTTTCATGAAAATACTCCCTTGAGTTTCTGTTGCTCGTGTTATAGTCTATAATAAAAATTAAAGCAAATCAAGGAAAAATAGATATGTCTAGTAGTGAGTTGCGCGATTTAGTGCTGGCTGGGGTCAAGTGGGAATTATCAGAAATTCCAACGGTTATAGCAAAACAAAGTGCTGATAAAAACGAAAAAACAAGTGTTGCGCCATCTGTTGATAGTGCTGCTTGTGTTGTGCCTCCAATTGCCCCGACACAAATGATGTCTATTGATACTGTTCGTTCAATGGCGGCACGTCCAATGGATATAGATTCGTTAAAACGTATGATTAGTGAATTTAATCATCCATTGCGCAGTACGGTTGCTAATACTGTTTTGCCGCATGTTGGTAATGGAAAACTATTAATCCTAACGGATATTCCAGGTGCAGATGATGATATGTCTGGTGTTTTATTAAGTGGTGCGTCAGGGGAACTGATGGACAAGATGCTGTCTGCAATTGGTTTGTCTCGCAAAGAAGTATCTATTGTACCAATGTTATTTTGGCGTACTCCTGGGGGGCGTACACCATCGCGAGATGAATTAGATTTATCGCGTCCTTTTGTTGATAAGGCCATAGATTTAATAAAACCAAGTGTAATTTTGTCTTTGGGTACATTACCTGCAACAGAATATGGCGGAGTTAATCTTGCTAAATCGCATGGGGTTCAAATAGACATGGAAAATGGTGTAAGGTTTATACCAATATTTCATCCAAACTATTTGTTGTTAAAACCGGTTGCCAAGCGTGATGTTTGGGCCGCATTACAAAATGTTCAAAATATCTTGAAAAATCTGGAATAATTGTTAATAATTTCCACATGCTAAACAAAGGAGCGTAACATTAAACCTGCATTTAATCGTGATAACCGTCGTGATATGGGACCACGTATGAATAATCGTATAACGGCTAAAACTGTTCAAGTAATCAGTTCTAATGGTCAAAACTTGGGTGTTATGCCTATTGTTCAGGCGTTACAGATTGCGTCTGATGATGGGCTTGATTTGGTTGAAATGAATGCCAATATGCCTGTTCCAATTGTAAAAATAATGGATTATGGTAAATTCAAGTATGAACAGAAAAAACGTGCATCAGAGGCGAAGAAAAATCAAAAAACAACGGAATTAAAGGAAGTTTGGATAAAGCCTTTTATTGAAGAAAATGATTTGAATATCAAATTAAAAAAAGTATTTGAATTTTTAGGCGAAGGTAACAAGGTAAAAATATCTGTTATGACCAAAGGTTCCAAGAAAGTACTTGCACGTGGAAAAGACGCTGTACCAGAGTTGTTTGCGCGTGTAATGGAAATTGTTGGTGACAAGGGTAATATGGAATCTAAGTCAAAGCCAGACGAAAGAACCAAGTCAATTATCATTGCGCCTGTGAAATAAAAAATCCCCAGTTTGGGGATTTTTATTATGCTAACTCTTTTATCTTTTTTGTTTTTTGGTCGTACACTTTTGGTGTTCCTTCGTATCGTAGTGCACGATGATGTTTTGGTATTAAATATTCTGGAATTGGTGATGCACGACCCATTTTTACTTTGTCGTTCAAAGCAATTTGTACAGCGTTTTTGCGATAAAAATGCCATTCGCCATCTGCTTCTATTGGGCGATTGTAATAACCTTGCATCAACACAATTTGTTTGGCTTTTGGTAGTGTCATTAAGTCCATCGGACTGAACAAATCTTCTTCTTTTTCAACCTCTACGTCTTTGCCATCTGGGCCTTTTTCTTTTTTCTTGGTTTTCTTTTTTCCAATCATTCGTGTAAATCGTTCTGCGGTTGCAGGGTCGTTTACGCGAAGGATAACCTTTGCAGCGGTATTTGCAATAATTGTATCTGCGGCCTTGTCTCCATATTTTTCAGCAATCTGGCTAATGTCCTGACCGACAATCAGATATGATACTTTTTGTCCACGTCCGACCGCAGGCCCTTGGATAATGGCTTCTAGTTTATTCATTGTTGGCATTTCGTCTAATACGAACAGGGCAGGGTAAGGTCCCAGTTTTTGACCGTGGTTTATTTTTTCTGGTGGGTTTGCAATCAAAAACTTGGACAGCAATTCAATAAACATACTTGTAATCGGGCTAAATGCGGGTGCATCTGCAACGTTCATAGATAGATATATAGTAATAGGCTTCATTTTTCCGTCAGTTGGGTCAATCATACCGCGAACATCTGTAAAGTGTATATCGGAATGTCGTGTATGTTTGTTTACCGCTGGGTGACGGAATATGTTCAGCCCTGCGTTCATTGTTGATATTACAGAACCGCGTTCTTTGTCTGGTGTATTAGATAAATTAATCAAAGCAGATATAGCATCATTGTCATAAGAATAAAGGCGCGCTTCGTTTATTGCAGTCGTTAAAAAGTCCTTCATAGGATCGGCCATCATGACCATTTGATCTCCTTGGCGTTTGCGTTCTTCTATTTCATTGGCGACTTTTATTTGTCCTTCTACGTACCATGCCAAGAACATTGGTATAGAAGCTTCGCCACCATGCCATTCTGATGGCAAACCGCCCCACGTACCAACATGTACATAGTTATTTATATTTAATTGTCCGCGTTGCAATAATGACATCGCTGCATATGCATTTGGGTCGGATGTCATCGTCATATAATAATCCATCAATACAGTTGCATCTTGGGAATCAAATGTACCTGTTTTTAATCTGTGATAGAAATAGTCGTTTGCCTTGGCACGTTCAACTTTGGATACAATAAAGTTTATAAATCCCGTTAATGCAGCGCGCGCAGTATTTGACCAGTGTGGGTCTTTGGCGTTTTCTTCAATAATAGAATTAACTATTACTTGGATATAAGTGCTTTTTTCTTCTGCATTATCTGGCAAATTTTCTGGCGATAATGGGTTCCAAGCAGGGTAATAAATGCCTTTTTCTGGTTCGTCACGTGCTGCCCAATTCATAATAAACACAGGCCCCACAGTTGCACGATATGCAGATGTGTCCCTGTCTAGTTCTGGTTTAGGGTCGTTGATGATCATAGAAACATTGTCACAACCTAAGATTGTTGGAATAACGACACCTTGTGTTTTACCGGTGCCTGCGGGTGCCAACAGTAATGCAGATAATGTTTCATCCATTTTCAAAGGTTTGTTTTTGAAATGTCCAAGCACCATCATAAAGCCTTTGAATAATCCGTCTTTATTTTTATAGTCTGCGCCCATCTTTTTGATGTCATCCGCATTTGCCTTGCGTGAAGATTTTTCGTCAAATTTATCCTTGGAATGCGGATTAAATTCATCTGTCATTGTTGCATCTGACAGAAAATAATATCCAATAATAGGCAACAAAGGTGTAATGCATGCCCAATCTGGTCGTGATACACAGCGTGTAATCCAATAAGGAATTTCTGCGACAACAGATAAGCCACAAGAATGAATTGCATGATAAAGATATATTGATATCCATTGCTTTGTTGCAGGTGACCACCCGTAACGCCAAATATGTTCCACTGGAAAAGACATCGCAACCATCAGCGCAGCGATTAACCAAATATAAATAGTCCAACGAATAGACCAAAATTCACGCGCTAGTGGTGTTTGTTCGTGTTCTTTGTATGCGCTGGATCGGAAAATACTTAACCCTTTTCCTTTGCCAGATGCTGATAAAAAGTTGAATTTAGTTGCCATGGTGTTAATATTATATCAGAAAAAACGTAATTTATAAATCAGGAATTATAAAAATATGAAAAATATTCCAAGAATTTTTATAGGTAAAAATATTGTGCCGGGTGCTCAGATTTTACTGGAACGTGATGTTATGCACTATTTAACTCGCGTTATGCGTACAGACAGTTGTTTGGTATTTGGTGATGGGAATGAATACAAGGCGCAATTATCAGACGATAAAAAATATTTAATCATTGGTGAACGGACAGCGCATTCAGATCCATCAAACAGTATTACTTTAATGTTTGCGCCAATAAAAAGAACAGATGACTTATTGAATATGGCAACCCAAATGGGTGTTGCATGCTTTCAACCCGTAATTACAGAGCGTACAAATTCCAATCATATAAATTGGGATCGTATGAAAAAAATAGTAATAGAGGCGTCAGAGCAGTCAAACCGTAATACAGTTCCGGAAATAAAAAATCCGATTAAATTTTCAGAACTTAGTTTATCTGGTGTTGTTTTTGCTGATGAACGTGCGGCTTATGGTAGGGAAATGAATTTGAATTCTGGAAATTTTGATTCGGTTTTGATTGGTCCCGAAGGTGGTTTTTCAGAATCTGAATTTGTCGCATTGGACAAGGCTGGTGCAATAGGTATATCTTTGGGAAAAACAATTTTGCGTGCAGAATTGGCCGCATCTATCGCTGTTGCAAAGGTGTTAAACAATGGGAACTAGAATTTCAAAAGTTATTGCAGATTCTGGTGTCGCATCGCGTCGTGGTGCCGAAGAATTAATTTCTCTTGGGTTGGTGCGTGTTAACGGTAACGTAGTTAATACACCTGTGTTTTTTGTAGAAGAATCTGATGTCATAGAAGTTAATGGTCGTCAAATTAAACAAAAGCATGGTTTACAATTATATATGTTTCACAAACCCATAAATACAATGACAACTACTTTGGATCCCCAAGGACGTAAAACAATTTATGATTGTTTGCCCGAAGAATATAAGAATTTGAAATATGTTGGGCGCCTTGATTTCAAGACCACAGGTTTATTATTGCTAACTAATGATGGTGAATTGGCGCGAAAATTAACTTTGCCATCATCCAAGATTCCACGCACATATATTGCAACTGTTTCATGTAAAGATTTTTCTGGTCTTGATATGGCCCGCAAAGGAATTACTGTTGATGGAATATCGTATTCGCCAATGAAAATAGATTGTATTGGTGGACATAATTTACGCGTTTCAATATGCGAAGGAAAAAAGAATGAAGTAAGAATAGTGTTGGCTGCGTGTGGCTGTCCTGTGCATAAATTACATCGGGTTTCGTTTGGTAATATAAAGTTAAAAAAATTACCCGTTGGGAAAATTTTACCAGTTCCACAGAAAACAATTGACGAAATGTTAAAATCTCTTTAATATTTCATTAAAAGGAAGGGAGACGTGATATGAAAAAAACATCTGTCAAAAAAACAAATATCAAGAAAACTCAGGCAAACGTACGTCCTGTTGCATCTAAATCAAGTATAAAAGACACTAAAAGCAAACCATGTTTTAATCCATGGTCGTTGTCTATATATGTATATTGGTTTATAATTTTGTTCTTTATTGCTGCAACATTTTATATCTTAGGTCGCAGTCATAACGTACAAACAACACCTGCTAATATTGAAATCACAGAAGAAATATTGTTACAGTCTGGCGATTATTATGACAGTGGTCGAAATAAACTGGCATCAGGTAATATTGACGATGCAATTGTTGATTTGACTGCTGCAATTGACACAGGTGTAGCATCTGTTGATACATATATCTTGCGTGGCGAAGCATATATGCAAGCTGGTAATTATGCGGCTGCAATGTCTGATTACAATGATGCGTTGATCAAAAATCCTGCAAACCCAGTTGCGTATTATGATCGTTATTTATTAAATTCTAGATTAGAAGATTATGATGCTGCAATGAATGATATTAATAATGCGCTGGCTGCAAGTGCAACAAACCCAAGTGCAATATTACAAATGCGTGATTTGTATGCGAAACGTGGACAGTTAAATTTGTGGTTAAAGAATTGGGAAGGTGCTATTGCTGACTTTACTAATTCATTGGCTAGACCAGAAGGAACAGTTGATCCTGTTGTTTATGCAGATCGTGCCGAAGCGTATACTGCATTAGGTAAATTTGCCGAAGCGATTAATGACTATTCTTCTGCTGTTCGTGTAATATCGGAACAAATCCAAGGTGCACAAACAATGGAAGCGCGCGAATCTTTGTCTAACAAAGCAATGGGATATTTTGAAAAGTCTGCTGCTTTGAATTTACAATCTGGTAATGCAATATCTGCACGCAGTGACCTTGAATCTGCGTATGCAATTGCTGTTGCATTAAACGATACAGAAACAGCAACCAGACTAGAAAATCTGATTGTTGAATTAAACAATAATATTGAACAGTAAATATCCGTCTTATAAAAAAAACGCCCAGTTGGGCGTTTTTTTATTCTTGTATAAAACCACCAAATTGCATTTTCCATAATTTTGAATATGTTTTTTTGTTTTTTAGCAGTTGATAATGTGAACCACTTTCTATTATTTTCCCTTTGTTCAGGACAATGATTCTGTCCATGTTTTTTAGTGTTGATAATCTGTGTGCGATGACAATTGTCGTACGATTATGGGATAGTTTTTGAAAGGATTTTTGAATAATATTTTCGGTTTCTGAATCAAGTGCAGCGGTCGCTTCGTCTAAAATCAGAATAGGGCTGTTTTTCAAAAACGCGCGTGCAATTGCTATTCTTTGTCTTTGACCGCCAGACAGTTTTATTCCACGATCACCAACTAATGTATTGTACCCATCGTTTGTTTCGCAAATAAACTTGTGTGCAGATGCGTTTTTTGCAGCAGATATAATTTCGCTTTGTGTGGCATCAGGTTTGCTGTATGCGATGTTTTCGTTTAATGTTCTGTTGAACATCGTTGGTTCTTGGGGGATAAAAGCAATATTTTTACGTAAAGAATCTTGAGTTACGTATTTTATATCTTGGTTATCTATGGTTATTTGACCGCTGGTTACATCATATATACGCATAATTAAGTTGACTAGTGTGGTTTTTCCTGCGCCGCTAAGTCCGACCAGTCCAATTTTTTCACCTGCTGTGATTTTCAAATTAAAGTTTTTTAAGATAAATTTTTTATTGTATTTAAATGATAGATTTTTTATGTCTATGACTGCGTTTTTTATATTCAGTTCGGTTGCATTTTCACAATCTTGAACGGAAATTGGTTTTATTAAAGCGTTATAAGATCCGACAGCGTTTCCCCAACGTTGGGTAAAGTTTTTTATAGTCATAATCAAATTAAATGCAATGCCACTGATTGCAACAAATATTGCCAAAGCAAAGGAAATTTCTGCGACGGTTGATTTGCCAATTGTGTACATATATCCCGACAAAATTATAAATGCAGTAAAGCAGATTGTGTCCATAACTAAATTTCCAGGTGCCCAAAAGAAACGCGACCAGAAATGTGCATTGCATGCATCTTTTTGATATTTTTTTCGTATAGGTTGTGCAAAATCTTGTTCATATTTTGCTTGTGCGAACATTTTTACGACTGGAAAATTAGACAATGCATCTAATAAGCGACCTTGTAATGTGTTCAATGATGCTGCTGAAATGGCTGATTTTTTTAGTGCATTTTTAACAGTAATTACACCCCATATAACGCGAAATGCCACTGCAATTGTGATTATCAGCAAATATTGCCATCCGATGGCAAATAATCCAGATGCAGATATGCAAAACGCAGCGATTACACCCATAGATGTTCCAAATACTAATTCAACTGTTTCATAGAATGATTCTGCGATTTGATGAATTTGACTGGCGATTTTTCCTGGCATTGATGATATATAAAATTCTGTGCTTTGCTTAAATACATAATCATATAAATCGGACGATATTTTATTATATGATTTGTATTTGATTAAGGAGTCAAAAACATACCAACGTAACAAAGATGCAAACCATTGAATTCCGCGCAGTATGAAATAGATAATGGCAACATCAAGAACAGCGTTAAAAACCATGTCTTTTGGATTTGATTCAATAGCATTTACAGTTTCGCTTAAAGCAAATGCAGGTAACAAATTTGTGCCAAAAACGTCAATTATGGCCAGTACAGAATATAACAGTGCAATGGTACCGCAATAACGCCAAAAATTCTTAATATAAAACCCTAAAACGCTGGATGGAAATTTCATAGGCGACACCTCCGAAAACCCTTTAATTATAGCATAAATTTAATAGATTTATACTGATTTTATTTGCAAAGCGATAAATATGTTTTATAATCCATGGGGCGAAGATGAAATTGTTCTTTTGTGTATCTGTCATAGGGTACAGAAACGAATGATTTTTCTTCGCGAAAAAGTAATAGAAAAAATATGGAGAAAATAAATGGTATTTGGCTTATTCAAAAAAGACGCTAAATTAAATAATCCTGTTACAGTTGAAATGCAATATGGTGATGAAATATTGCGCCTAGAAACAGGTCGTATGGCAAAACAGGCAAATGGTTCTGTTTTAGCAACAATGGGCGGCACAATGGTTTTAGCAACTGTATGTGCAGAAAAAGCAGCAGTAGAAGGACAAGATTTCTTTCCGCTAACTGTTGATTATCAAGAAAAATTTGCATCTGCAGGTCGTATCCCTGGTTCGCGTGACAGACGCGAAGGCAAGGCATCAACAGCAGAAACATTAATTGCTCGTTTGATTGACCGACCAATTCGTCCTTTGTTCCCAGAAACATTCAAGAACAAAGTTCAAATTATTGCACAGGTATTTTCATATGATAAAAAGAATCAGCCTGATATTTTGGCTATGATTGCATCATCAGCAGCATTGGCATTAAGTGGCGTTCCTTTCCAGGGACCAATTGGTGCTGCACGTGTTGGTTTTGCAGATGGCCAATATATCTTGAATCCATCTAAAAAAGCGGTTGAAGAATCAGAAATGGATGTGGTTGTTGCTGCAACAAAAGATGGTGTATTGATGGTTGAATCTGAAATTGGTGAATTGGACGAAGCAACTGTATTAGGTGGTGTTAAATTCGGTTTTGATGCACAACAATCCGTTATTGCTGCAATTAATGAATTGGCAGAAAAGGCTGGAAAAGAACGTTGGGCAACACCAGAAAAGACAGCAGAACAAATTACAATGGAAGAAAACTTTGAAAGTTTTGCGGGTGATATTGAATCTGCTTTGCAAATCAAAGAAAAGTTGGTTCGCTTGGAAACATTGGCATCAATTCATGCTGCTGCCAAGGCGCGAATTCCAGAATTGTTCCCAGAATCTGAACGTGCAACATCAACATTGGAATCATGGGCAGACGAAGTTATTGAAAATCTGACTGCACGTATTATGCGTAGCAATATCTTGGCTGGTAAACCACGTATTGATGGTCGTGATAATAAAACAGTTCGCCCAATTGAAATTGAATTAGGTGTACTGCCACGCGCACATGGTTCTGCGTTGTTTACACGTGGTGAAACACAGGCGTTGGTATCATTGACATTGGGTGGTGGTAAAGATGCTTTGCCAATTGAATCGTTGGATGGTGCTGAAGAACGTGACTTTATTTTGAATTATAACTTCCCAGGATATTCTGTTGGTGAATGCAAAGGTTTGAAATCTCCTGGTCGTCGTGAAATTGGTCATGGTAATTTGGCATGGCGTGCTGTTCATCCAATGGTACCATCACGCAGCGAATTTGATTATGTAATTCGTATTGTGTCTGATATCTTGGAATCAAACGGTTCTTCGTCAATGGCAACGACATGCGGTGCAACATTGGCGATGATGGACGGTGGTGTTCCAATGAAACGCCCAGTTGCAGGTATCGCGATGGGGCTGATAAAAGAAGGTGATGATTATGCAATTTTGACAGACATTTTGGGTGACGAAGATCACTTGGGCGATATGGACTTTAAGGTAACTGGTACAGACCAAGGTGTTACAGCATTACAAATGGATATTAAAATTACTTCTATCACATTTGAAATTATGGAACGTGCATTGGCTCAGGCAAAAGATGGCCGTATGCATATCTTGGGCAAAATTGAAAAGGCTATTAAAAAGCCTCGTGCAAAATTGTCTGAATATGCACCACAAACATATACAATGAAAATTAATCCGGACAAAGTTCGCGAAGTTATCGGCAAGGGTGGCAGTGTTATCCAAGCTTTGGTTCGTGAAACAAATACAATCATTGATTTGGAAGATGATGGTACTGTAAAAATTATGGCGGTTTCCAAAGAAGATGCAGATAATGCGATTGCTCGCATCAAAGATATCGTCGCAGAACCAGAAGTTGGACAAATTTACAAAGGTACAGTATCTGGTATGAAAGACTTTGGTTTGTTTGTAAAAATCATGAACGGATTTGAAGCAATGGTTCATATCTCTGAAATCACTGGCGAACGTATTGCAAAAATTGAAGATACAAAAATCAAAGAAGGCGATACTGTTTACGTTCGTTTCTTGGGTGCAGATAAACGTGGTAAAACACGTATGTCTATGGTTGGTATTGACCAGAAAACAGGCGAAGAAACCAAGAAATAAAAAGGGTACGGTAAATGAAGCCAGAACAAATAACTTGGACGGATGAACAATGGGCAGCCTATTTAGGTTGCCCAGTCCAAGAAGTTCCAAGTATTAGAGCCTATGTGTGTGCAAACTTTTTTCCTGTAATTGAACAAGACAAGAATACCAATGTATATAATTTCATTATGACAAGGATGTCAACAAGTATAGCAGGAACAAGAAGAATTATGCCTGTGGTTTCTGATAAGAAGGTGTTTTCTGATTTTGAGTCTGCAAGAATACATGCGAATAATGAAGTAATACCAAAATTGGAACTAACAAAATTTTGGTCTGATGCTTTGTATATTCCACGCAATGCATTACAAATGTTGCACATAAAGGAGAGATAATATGGATATGGAAAGTTTAATGGCGCAGGCAGCTGAATTACAAAATAAAGTTGCTGTTGCCCAAGAAAAACTGGCACAGACAACGGTCAAAGGTATTGCAAACAACGGTGCATGTATTGTTGATATGTCAGGTAAATATGATGTGCAAAAAATTACAATTCATCCATCTGTTTTATCACAGGGTGCGGATGCTGTATCTGCGACTGTGTTGGTTGCAATCCAAGATGCAAAACAAAAGGCAGATGTTTTAATTGATAAAGTTATGGGCGAAGCAACCGCGGGTATGCCAATGCCACAATAAATATAAATAAAAAAACCCCAAAACGGGGTTTTTTTATTTGTTTGGAATAATTTTAATTTCAACACGTCTGTTCTTTTCACGACCTGCTGCTGTATCGTTGCTGGCGATTGGGTTTGAATATCCCATCCCAATAACTTCAAAGCGATTTGATTTTACGCCTTGACCCTCTAAATATGCGGCCACAGATGCTGCACGCATTTTTGACAGGTTCATATTGTATTCTGTGCTACCTGTGTTGTCTGTGTGACCAGATACTAAAACAGTTGAGTTACTATATTTATTTAATACTTTTGCAACAGAATTTAATACAGGATAAAAAGATGCGTTTATATCGGCAGAATCGGTCTTGAAAGTGATGTTTCCTGGCATGATTAAACGAATGTTATCATCTGATTCAATAACTTGTACACCTGTGGACACTAATTCTGCGCGCAGTTCTGCTGCTTGTGCATCCAGATAATAACCGACACCACCGCCAACAGCTGCGCCAGCCAATCCGCCAATTAATGCGCCCTTGCTGCTTTGTGTACTGCCAATCAATGCGCCTGTGGCTGCACCAATTGCAGTTCCCCATGTTGATTTTGCTGTCTGGGTTTGACCCGTGTATGGGTTTACTGTTGTGCATGCAGATACCAATGATAAAATAGCGCATAATGATACAAGCTTTTTCATTTTTTTTTCCTTTTTTGTGTTTTGTAATGCATACATTGTAATTTATATTTTATAAAAATACAAAAATAAAAATTTTATAGATGTAAATATATGTTATAATTTACAGTAGTTAAAAGATCAGAATATGAAGCAATTATCAAATTTTCCAAAAAAAATAAAAACACAACGTTTAGAATTGCGAATTATAGAACCTACATCAGAAAATGCAGAAATTATTTTTGATATAATAGAGAAAAATCGTAATTATTTAACTGCGTGGCAGGGGCATTTTGGCGAATTAATCTCTGTGGACAAAGTGTTACAAAAGTTATCCCACAGATATAAACAAATTACAGAAAACCAATGTGTATTATTTGGTATTTATAAACAAGGTAATTTAATTGGTCGTATTCGTTTCTTTAATGTCAAAGAAAAAAGTTGTGAAATTGGGTATTGGCTGGTTGAATCGGAAAATGGACACGGGTATATGGGCGAAGCGCTAGCCGCGCTAGAGAACGAATTATTCAAATATGGATTCAGCAGAATTATTTTAGAAATAGACAAAGGTAATATTAAGTCTGAAAGTCTTGCCAAACGAAATGGGTATATTTTAACAAATGTTTTGCCTATGGCAGGTTGGGCAAAATGCGTTGGCAAGTGTGATACTTTAGTTTATGAAAAACAAAAATAATAACCGCCCATTAAGGCGGTGTTTTTTTATCTAGTTTTTTGTTGTTTTATATTTTCCTGAATAAAACTAAGTGTTGGAATCGAATCGGTTTTTATAGAATCGTTTTTGATTATATTTTTTGTTACAGCTGTTTTTTCTGGTGTTGCTTTGGCTGTGTTGCCACCAAAATAACTGTGTAGATGCCCAACAACAATAAACGTAATTCCGCATAATAATGCAGTATTTAACGCTTCTTTTAATTCTTTTCTTTTTTCTTCTGACATTTTTGCATTTTCCCAATAAAAATCCGCCATTTGGCGGACGAATTCGTGGTGGGTGTTGAGGGACTCAAACCCCCGACCCTCTCGGTGTAAACGAGATGCTCTAATCAACTGAGCTAAACACCCGATTGCTGTTTCAGCGGATGAATAATATAATATATTTTTTCGTTTGTCCAGTTTTATTTTATTATTTTTCCATTTTGTGCATTTATTTGCTGTTTTCCAACAGAAATAATACCGTTTTCATAGGTTGGAATAGATGTTTTTGCAACCGCTGATTGCCAAAGAACGTCACCGTTTTTTGTTGCGATTGCATACAGTTTTTTATTTGTGTCTAAAACAAAAGCATATTTTTCTGTAATAATAAATGGTACAGAAACACTGATGTTTATACACCACTGCTTTTCGCCGTTTGTTGCGTTTATTTTACAGAAAGCATCACCTAAACTGCCCGCAAATACGGAATTTTTATAGGGGATAATAGGTGCGATAATATCAACCATTGTTGCGCCACCTGTTAAATTACTGGCGCGATAAATATCAGCAATCCAGACAATTTGTCTAGTGTCGGGGTTGATTTTTACAAGTTCGCCAGTTGTAAGTCCTGCGTACAAATATTTACCACTGCATACAGGGGTTTGTTGGCTGGCCACTGCGTTTGGTGTTGCAAATCCGCTAAATATCTTTTTTTCACCGTTCCATATAACATTAGATGAGTCTTGGGTATATTTACAGTTTGTGTTATCAACAACAATGACAGATTCTGGTAAATCAACAATGTCTTGATTTTTAATATTTATTTGTGTTGTGTCAAAAATCGCTGTTCGTGTCCCCGGTAAAATAGGGTCATGTTTATCACATGCAACCAAAGACAATACACACAATATTTGTATAATATATTTACGCATAACTTTTCACCATCTTAACGCAAAGATTGTGCTGTTCCTGATATTGTTGCAGGTGCATCTTTGTCGTTTATGATTTTGTCCAACCATTTATTAGCGCTATCTGTATCGCCAACGGATAAGTATTTTTGTGCAATTGTCAGCATCGCTGTATAATAAAAAGGCGAATTTTTTGTTGTTAAATCAGACAGGTATTTTTCTACATCTTTTGCAGGCATATCGTTACCGCGATTTCCGATAATATGTAATTTTGCCAAATCACGGAAGTCTTTTGTGTTTCCATTGTTTGCAAGTACTTCTATCTGTTTTATATCTTGGTTCAGTAAATATGCTTGAAACAAAGCCAAATCAGCAGTTGCGCCAGATGTATTATGTGATAATGCAATCAGTGCATTTGCATCAACGTTTTCAATTGCCGATTCGTATGCAATTGCAGTTGCGATTTTGTTTGCATGATATGTACGGATACCAATTTGAAATCCTGTTGCAATAATCAAAACTGTAATAGCAGCAACCATAATATGGCGTGAGTATTTTTTTACAAACTGTAAAGTTTTTTCATTGTTAACTTCTTCCCATACTTCGCGATACAACGCATCTTGTGCATGTTCTGTGTAAGTTTTTTGTGGCGCTTTTACTTTTTTATTTCTTTCCAGCATTGTAGCCATAATAAAATTCTCCTGTGCTTGATAATTAATTATTTATGTTATACTATAAAAGGTATGACAAAGGAAATCAAGGACGCTTTACCGGTTGCAAAAAATAACAGCATTATTGCTGCGCGTGGTGTTAATGACGAGTCTGGGTTGGCGCAGTACATACAAACTGTACAAAAAATTCCGGTGTTAACCGCAGAACAGGAATACGAATATGCGACACAATGGGCAAAAAATAAAGATCAGGTTGCTGCAGAAAAGCTGGTAGCCAGTCACTTGCGCTTGGTTGTATCGGTTGCGTATGATTACAAGAACTATGGTATTCCAGTTGGTGATTTGATTGCTAGTGGTAATATGGGGTTAATGCAGGCGTTGCAAAAATTTGACCCAGAAAAAGGATTTAGGTTTTCTACATACGCAATGTTTTGGATCAAAGCAGAAATTTATGAAACGATTCTAAATAATTGGTCTATTGTGCGAATCGGTACATCTGCAAATCAAAAGCGTGTTTTCTTTAATTTATCTCGTGCTAAACGCGCATTGGGTATTATGGATAATAATTTAACTGATGAACAGACAAAGCAAATTGCTGATTATTTAGAGGTGCCAGAAAAAGATGTTGCACGCATGGCAACGCGTGTTGGTGCGCGTGATTTGTCATTAAATGCACCGATAAATTCTGAAGACGGTGGTACGGATATATTGTCAAATATGACAGATGGTCGTGATACAATAGAAGATACGCTGGAACAAATAGAATTCAGGCGTCGTGGGTATGATTTGTTGAAAAAACATTTGGCAAAAATGTCTGAACGTGATCGTGAAATACTTGTTGCAAGAAAATTGCGTCAGCCCGTTGCAACCTTAGAATCTTTGTCGCAAAAATATGGCATATCGCGTGAGCGGGTACGTCAAATAGAAGAACGCGCATACAATAAATTACGTGATGCAATTTTGAAAGAAAGCGAAGGTAAAAAATAAATGGCTTGGATAAAAAATATATCAATTGTGTCAGTTCTGTTGTTCGGACTGCCACAGATTGCGAATGCATTGGAATACAATGCAGGAAAAAATTCATTAAAAGTAACTGGTTATGGTACTGTTGGTATGATAAATCCGGATATTGAAACGCCATTGTCTATTGGTGATTGGCGTGTTCGTGGACAAATAACAAATACTTCTTTTGAAGATACAAGTCTAGGATTTGTTTATGCTTTGGACAAGGCGGCACTAGATAAAGGTTATTTTTCACGTGAAATTTTTGGATTTGTTCAATCTGATAATCTGGGTCGTATAGAGGTTGGTTTTACAGATTCTATTGCCAGAAAATTGGGGCTTGGGTTGCCTGATGTTGGCGGTTTGCGTATAAATGATAGACCTTTGTATAATGAAAAAATTATTCCTGATGGCGCTGTTATTGCAGATACTGTTTTAACATCTGGTCGCAGTAATTCATTGCGCATGAATATTGTTTCTAATTCAAATAACGGTACCCAGTATGGCGTATCTGTATCTGGTATAACGGATAATTATGATTGGGCAGTTGATGCAGGGTTAAAATTACGCCAATCATCTGGAAAATTAAAATCCGCATATTCTGTAGGCTTGTCCTTTATGAATCGTCCTAATAATTTTGATAATGAAATATATACACCTGGCGTTACTGCAGATTGGCGCGCACAAATGTCATTAGGGATGAATTTACAGTATAATAGTTGGATTTTTGGTTTGTCTGGTCGTGTGATATATGACCAAGATCCAATTGGTGCTGTGTCTGACGGTTTTGTTGTTGGAACAGGTGTTAGTTATGATGTTTTGAAGTATAGTGTTTCTTTGACATATATGTTATCGGATACGGGTGTTTGGCAAGGTGAAGTTGATGATTTTATTGATAATACTGTTGTTGCATCGTTCAGATATAAATACAGTGAAAATATTGACGGTTGGATATCAGGTGGCATGACATCAGAAACGCCATTTATATCTGCGGGTCTGCGAATAACTTTCTAGGTATTATTATGAATACAGAATTTGAAAAATTATTATTATCTTTGCGACCAGAAAAAATGCGCACAATATCTGTAGCAAACGCTACGGATGCAAATGTTTTATTGTCATTACAAACTGCGCATAAAATGGGGTTTATAAACGCAATTCTGTGTGGTGACGAAAAACAAATTAAATCAGTTGCACATGAAAACGGGGTTGATATATCTTCGTTTGAAATTATTCATTGTGAAAATGAATTAAGTGCCGCAACGATGGCTGTGTCATTGATTCGTTCTGGGCGCGCAGATATTTTAATGAAGGGTTTAATTCATACTGCGGATATTTTGCGTGCCGTATTAAATCGTGAAACGGGTATTCGTGGAAATGGTATTTTATCACACGTTTCTGTACTGTATTCACCAAAATTGCAGCGTAAATTATTTTTAACAGATATTGCAATGGTGCCGTATCCAGATTTAGATAAGAAGATTCAGTTGGTAAAAAATGCAGTATCGGTTGCACATCATATAGGTATAAAAAATCCGTTGGTTGCGCCCCTTTGTGCTGTTGAAACGCTAAACCCAGCGATGCAGGCAACAGTTGATGCAGATGTGTTGCAAAAAATGAACGAAAATGGCGAAATTTCAGGTTGTATTATCAGTGGTCCGATATCGTTTGATATTGCTGTGTCTGCGGATGCCGCAAAAATCAAACAATACAATGGTCGAATCCAAGGTGATGCAGATATATTGTTATTTGATAATATAGAGGCTGGTAATAATACTATCAAAGCAATGGTACAATTTGGTGATTGGATTTTTGGTGGTATTGTTGTTGGTGCACAGGCGCCTGTGATAATTAATTCACGTTCAGACGGCGATATTTCAAAGTTATTTTCAATTGCGTGCGCGTGCAGTATAATCAAGTAAATGATGGTAAAATGGATAAAAAAAACGAAGGCAACAATTGTTCCACGGGTACGTATTTATATTAGTTCGGAATCTAGTCCAATAAAAATTTTTTATGGCAATAAATTGCTGTCACAAATAAATCCGCCGGCAAGTTTTGAAGTTATTTACGTCAATATGAAGATTCAAAGTACAGTTAGTGATGTTTTTTACAAAGGTAATGTAAGTCCTGCTGGATGTTGCATTGGGTATTATTGCAGCGATGGTTACTGCGAAAAAAATCAAAATGCCACTTGAAGAAGCGATTCGTGACCGCTCTGGTATGTTCAGATAAAAAAATCCACAATTTTGTGGATTTTTTTCTTGCTTTTATGCGATATCTGCCCCACAATCTCTTCGCATTTTTTAATTAAACGCAAGGAGAAACCATGAGTAATAAATGGGTATATACTTTCGGTAACGGTCAGGCCGAAGGTCAGGCAGATATGAAAAATCTGTTGGGTGGCAAAGGTGCAAATTTGGCCGAAATGAACTTGGTTGGCTTGCCTGTTCCAGCAGGTTTCACAGTTACAACCGACGTTTGTGTATATTACTATGCAAATAATCAAACATATCCAGCTGATTTGATGGACCAAGTACGCAGTGGTATCGCACATGTTGAATCAATCATGGGCAAAAAATTTGCTGATTTGGAAAATCCATTGTTGGTATCTGTTCGTTCTGGCGCACGCGTATCAATGCCGGGTATGATGGATACTGTTTTGAATCTGGGGTTGAACGACGACACAGTAAAAGCATTGGCAAAAATTTCTGGTAACGAACGTTTTGCATACGATTCTTATCGTCGCTTTATCATGATGTTCAGCGAAGTTGTTATGGGCGCAGATATTGATCTGTTTGAACACACATTGGAACGCATGAAAGAAGACAAAGGTTATAAACTGGATACAGAATTAACAGCAGATGATTTGAAAGACTTGGTTGAAAAGTTCAAAGAAATTGGTGTTAAAATTGGTAAAGTTTTCCCACAAGATCCTTGGAAACAGTTGGAAATGGGTATTGGTGCTGTGTTCGGCTCTTGGATGAGCAAAAAGGCAATCACATACCGCAAATTGAACAATATTCCAGCAGATTGGGGTACCGCTGTTAATGTTCAAGCAATGGTATTCGGTAATTCTGGTGAAGATTCAGCAACTGGCGTATGCTTCAGTCGTGACCCTGCAACGGGTGAAAATAAATATTATGGTGAATATTTGATTAATGCCCAAGGTGAAGACGTTGTGGCAGGTATTCGCACACCACAGCCAATGAGCAAGGATGATTCAGGTCGTCTATCTTTAGAAGAAGCGATGCCATCTGTTTATGCAGAATTGTGTGATGTTCGTGAAAAATTGGAAACACATTACAAAGATATGCAAGATATGGAATTCACAATTGAACATGGTAAATTGTGGATGTTACAGTGCCGTAATGGTAAACGTACGGCTGCTGCTGCGGTTCGTATGGCTGTTGAAATGGTAGAAGAAGGCTTGTTGACCAAAGAAGAAGCAATTTTGCGTGTTGGTGCAGAACAGTTAGATCACTTGTTGCATCCAATGTTGGATCCAAAGGCAGAAAAGAAAATTATCGCAACAGGTTTACCTGCATCTCCTGGTGCTGCTGTTGGTCAGGCTGTGTTTAACGCAGAAGATGCAGAAAAATGGGCGTCAGAAGGCAAAAAGGTTATGTTGATACGTATTGAAACATCGCCAGAAGATATTGCTGGTATGAACGCAGCCCAAGGTGTTATTACAGCACGTGGTGGTATGACATCGCATGCCGCTGTGGTTGCTCGTGGTATGGGTACACCATGCGTATCTGGTTCTCCTGATATTAAAATTGATTACGAAGCCAAAACATTAAAAACAACAGATGGTACCGTTATCCACGAAGGTGATTGGGTATCTATTGATGGTGCAAAAGGTCAAATCATTGCTGGTCAGATTCCAACAGTGTCTGTTGAATTAACGGGTAACTTTGGTACATTGATGAAATGGGTTGATGAAATCAAAACTTTGACAGTCAAAGCAAACGCAGAAACACCAAAAGATGCAAAACAAGCACGTGACTTTGGTGCCGAAGGTATTGGTTTGGCACGTACAGAACATATGTTCTTTGACCCATCTCGTATCCAAGATATGCGCGAAATGATTTTGGCCGAAGATGAAGCGGGTCGTCGTGCTGCATTGGCAAAGTTGTTGCCTTATCAGAAAGCAGACTTTGTTGAACTGTTCAAAATTATGGATGGTTTGCCAGTAACAATTCGTTTGATTGACCCACCATTACATGAATTCTTGCCACATACAGATGCTGAAATAGAAGAATTGGCAAAACATATTGGCAAATCTGTTGAATTTATTAAACAGCGTGCAGAACAATTGCATGAACAAAATCCAATGTTGGGACATCGTGGTTGTCGCTTGGCAATTACATACCCAGAAATTTGCGAAATGCAGACACGTGCAATCTTGTCAGCTGCTTTGGAATGCAAAGCAAATGGAATCAAAGTTTATCCAGAAATTGAAGTTCCATTGGTTGGTTCCAAGAAAGAAGTTGATATTGTTAAGGCTGTGATTGATGCAACTGCAAATTCATTGTTCGCAGAAAAAGGCGAATCTGTTGAATACACAGTTGGTTCAATGATTGAATTGCCACGCGCAGCAGTTTTGGCAAATGAAATCGCAGAATCTTGTGAATTCTTTGAATTTGGAACAAACGATTTGACCCAGACAACATTGGGTATGTCACGTGACGATACTGCAAAAATTTTAGACGAATATCGTGCACGTGGGGTATATGTTGCAGATCCTTTTGCATCTGTTGATCAATTAGGCGTAGGCTTGTTGATTAAAGATGCTGTGCAAAAAGCACGTGCAACCAAGGGTAATAATATTCATTTGGGTGTATGTGGCGAACATGGTGGCGACCCAGAATCTATTTCCTTCTTCCATCAAGTTGGATTTAATTCTGTATCTTGTTCACCATTCCGTGTGCCAATTGCACGTTTGGCTGCTGCACAGGCCGCAGTTAAGTTCCCAAAGAACAACTAAAAATAAATCCCCCGTTTGGGGGATTTTTAATTGAAAATATGAATTTATTTTTGTATCTTAAAACCACGTAATACAAAGGAAAGATTATGACTGATGTAAAGTTGTCTTTTGAAGAAGCATATAAACAATTAATGGACTTGGTAAAGAAAATGGAGTCGGGCGAATTGCCATTGGCTGATTCTGTTGCAGCATATGAACAGGGGATTAAATTAAAGGCATACTGTGAACAGTTGTTAAAAGAAGCAGAATTAA
This sequence comes from Candidatus Enterousia sp., assembly GCA_045657405.1. Taxonomy (GTDB): domain Bacteria; phylum Pseudomonadota; class Alphaproteobacteria; order Rs-D84; family Rs-D84; genus Enterousia. The sequence goes on along the minus strand of JAZOTB010000002.1, from coordinate 31,269 downwards.
AAATTGAAACATTAAAAGTAAATTCCTAAATTTAATCAAACGGATTTTGTCGTGGCAGAAAAAAGTAAATTAACACCTGTTATGCAACAGTATGTTGACATGAAGGCAGAAAACCCAGATGCATTATTAATGTTCAGACTGGGTGATTTTTATGAGTCTTTTTTTGAAGATGCAAAAACAATCAGTGCAACATTGGGGTTGGTTTTAACTGCACGTGGTACAGACGGTGATGGTAATAATATACCAATGTGTGGTATTCCATGGCATGCAGCAGATAATTATTTTGGTCGCTTGGTTCGCAGTGGTTACAAGGTTGCATTGGTTGAACAAATGGAAACACCTGCCCAGGCAAAAGAACGTGGTCATAAATACATTGATCGTCAGGTTGTACGCGTCTTAACCCCAGGAACATTAACAGATGATAATTTGCTAGCACCAAAAAAATCTAACTTTTTGGTTGCGGTTGTGCCAATTGGTGGAAAAAAATATGATGTTGCAGGTTGTGATATTTCTACGGGCGAATTCTTTGTTGGTCAGTCTGCTGATGTTTATGATGATTTAACCAGAATTAACCCAGCCGAAGTCATTTTTCCATTTGGCAGCGCCGAAGAAAAAACAATTATAAAAATTCGTGATGGTTTCAAAACTACGCCTGTATATGAAAAGTTGTATCATCGCAGCGATATTGATGTGGTTGTATCGCGTGTTTTTGGTTGTGCTGTAAATGCTGGCGAAGTTTCAAAAAATTCAGACAATGCGATTTGTTTGCTTGCTGGGTATTTATTTAATACTCAGCGTGGTGCATCTATTACATTTCGTGCGCCATATACTTTCAAATCTGGTAAACAATTATTGATTGATTCTTCTACTTGGAAAAGTCTGGAAATAGATGCACCGATAAATGATGGTGGTGCATGCTTGATTGATGTCTTGGATGAAACACAAACTGCTGCTGGTGCACGAAAATTACGTTCATATTTACGTAATTTGTCTGGGGATATAAATGAAATTATATCGCGTCAACAGCATATATCTCATTTTTCATTAAATCCAGATGTAAAATCAATGGTGGAAAATATTTTGTCATCAATACCTGATGTTGGGCGTGCGTTATCCAGATTGCTATCAGGTCGCGGTGGACCGCGTGATTTGCGTAATGTATCTGAATTTTTAAGTGCGTTACCACGTGTACAGATAATTGCGCCGAAATTAGACGCAGGATTCGCGCCATTGTTTGAAAATATTAGTCTGCACAGCGATATTGGAATTAAATTAAAACATGCATTGTCTGATGAATTGCCAACATTTTTCCGTGATGGTAACGTAATTCGTGATGGTTATGATGTTGCATTGGATAATATGCGAATGCTGTCACATGGTGGTCGTGAAACAATTGCAGCATTGCAATCAGAGTATATTAATCAGACAGGCATAAATACACTTAAAATAAAATATAATAATATATTGGGTTATTTTATAGAAGTGCCTGCCGCACGCGCTGATGTATTAATGCAACCAGAATCTGGATTTATACATCGTCAAACAATGGCTGGAAATTTACGTTTTACAACATCACGCCTGATTGATTTAGATAACGATGTACGCAGTGCTGCTGAAAAAGCTGCGGGAATAGAAGCGGAAATTATAAATGAATTCATAGAATCTATTCGTGGTGTGGCAGATGATTTATTGTCAACTGCTGATTTGTTGGCTGATGCGGATGTATGGTGTGCGTTAACAACTGTTGCCGATAAGTATTCATGGGTTCGCCCAAGTATGACAGATGATTGTGCGTTTGATGTTGTTGGTGGACGTCATCCAGTGATTGAATCTGTTTTGCGTCGCATTGGGGATAATTTTGTAAAGAATGATTGTAATTTGAATACAAAATCAATTGCGTTGTTAACTGGTCCAAATATGGCTGGTAAGTCAACATATTTACGTCAAAATGCGATTATTGTTGTGCTTGCGCATATGGGGTCTTTTGTTCCTGCTGAACATGCGACAATCGGTATTTGTGACCAATTGTTCAGTCGTGTTGGTGCATCAGATAATCTGGCTGCGGGACAATCAACGTTTATGGTTGAAATGAGCGAGACTGCCAATATTCTAAATCGTGCAACAAATCGTTCGTTTATCATATTTGATGAAATTGGGCGTGGTACTGCGACATATGACGGCATGGCAATCGCCCAGGCGGTATTAGAATACCTGAATGAATTATGTCCACGTACACTGTTTGCAACACACTATCATGAATTGACAGGATTGGTATTAAACGGATATTTAAGCAATGTGTCGTGCTTGACGATTGATGTTCGTGAACATAATAATGAAATTATATTTATGCATAAAATTGTATCTGGTGTTGCAAATCGTTCGTACGGTATCCAGGTTGCAAAAATGGCAGGTATGCCAGAATCTGTTGTGGCACGTGCAGAAAGTGTATTAACAGCACTGGAAAGCAATGAAATGTCGGTGCCAATGCAAAACACATCAAAACATGCACAACGTAAAAAGCCTGTTGTTTCAGATGAACTGCCACCACAGTTAAATTTATTTGGGTAACAAAGGGGTATTAAATGTCAGATATAAAATATATTTTTAAACCACGCAACGGAAAAGAGAACAAGGTTTATTTTACAGCCGATGGGTTACGTAACTATATAAAACATTTCGATTTCTTTCGTAAATATAACACAGATGGCAAAGCATATGATGTATCACGTGGTATTGAAAAGCGTTTTGCTTTATCCGCAGAGGTTATCTTGGAATTTGAACTGGGGCTAAAAATACCATGTGTTTTTGGAGATAATCCTAATAATGCCTTTGTTTTTTATATTGGTGAAGCAGTTGAACAAATACCAGATTCTGATAAAATAAAGGTTACAGCCCCACATTTTCCTGCAAACATTTCCGAAGAACTGCACGAAACATATATAATTGATAAAAATAATTATGTGATTAATAATAGAACACTGAAACAAATACATCCAGTATGTGGACGTGAAGAAATTTCACGATTAGAACAATTTATCAAAACTGTAACTGCTTCAAAAAACCGACTGGATAGGGTTAAAGAATGAAATCGGGTTGGGTTATCTTGGACAAAGATTCTGGGCTGTTTTCAAGAACGGCTGGTGGCAAAATTGCACGAATGATTGGTACAAAAAAATTCGGGCATATTGGCACACTGGATCCAATGGCGTCTGGGGTATTGCCCATTGCAATCGGTGATGCAACCAAGATGATTCCTTTTGTTGAAGAAATATCACCAAATGTAAAAGAATATTTATTTTCACTGCAATTTGGATTTGAAACAGATACTTTGGATATTACTGGTCATGAAATTGCACGTAATGATATTGTACCAACTGAATCTGATGTAAAGTCTGTCTTGCCGAAGCTTATTGGTAAAATATCACAGGTTCCACCACAGTATTCTGCTGTACATGTTGATGGCAAACGTGCATATGATATTGTGCGCCAAGGCAAAATAATTGAAATTCCACCACGTGATGTTGAAATTTTTGAACTGGAATTTTTGGGGGTGCGCGACAAATCTTGGTGTTTTCGCACACGTTGCAGCCGTGGTACATATGTGCGTTCAATTGGGCGTGATATTGCAAAATTATGTGGCACAATTGCGACTGTTGATATGATAAGACGTACATTATCTGGCAACTTTGATATCAAAAGTGCCGTAAAACTTGATTTTTTGGAAAATCTGTTTAATAATAGTGCCGGTATTGATGAAAAATTGATGCCGGTGGATTTTGGACTGGGGGACATTCCGGTTCTGAATCTGTCCGATAAAGATGCCGATTTTTATAAAAACGGTGGATTTATCCCAGTTGTCGCAGACAACGGACTGTATCGCGTTTATAACAATAATTTATTTATTGGTATTGGCGCTGTGCACGATGGAAAACTGCGACCAAAAAGAACAATATAAAAAACATAAGGAAAATATAATGTCCGTTACAAAGACAAAAAAGTCTGAATTGATTCAGGCATATAAAGTATCTGAAAACGACAATGGTGGTTCCGTTGAATCACAGGTTGCTGTTTTAACAGAACGTATTCGCAATTTAACAGAACATATGAAGGCAAATCACAAAGACAACCACTCAAAACGTGGTTTGTTGTTGATGGTTAACCGTCGTAAAAAGTTGTTGGCTTATATCAAAAAACGTAATCCAGAAGATTATGAAAACTTGATTAAGAAATTAGGTTTGCGTAAGTAAAAAAAATTCCCCGATTTGGGGAATTTTTTTATAATTCTACTTTTCCGTTTGTGGCGATTAAATCGGCCATCATTTCAATTTTTCCACCCGCCTCGCGCAGGATTAAATCACCGGCAGCGATTTCTGCATAGTCTAATGGATCTGATACATATGCGTCAAATTTACCAGATGCCACCCATGCTAAATCCAAAGCAGGGCATCCTGTTACACGTGCATCGCCAGTCATCATACGACCATCAGATGTATTGTATGCAATTGTTAAATCTGATTCTTCGGTCAGATTAGAAACTTTGATTCTTGCAGAATGGAATGCAGAAAATACATAGGCACCACGACCTGCTTCTGCATAATATAATCTTTCGTCAATTGGTGAATAAACCAAAGCAATTTTTGTTTCGTCGTTTGAACGCAATGCTAATGATATTGCGAAATGTGGATTACCACGAACGAAATTTGCGGCCCCAGATAAAGCCAACACAAACTCGTCGCGGCCATCGCCAGTGTGCGTTGTATTTGGTGTTAGTAATCCAGCGTTCGGACGAACTAATAATAAATCAGATAAAATACTTTCTTCTATTCTGGCGGATGCCTTTTGTACAAAGTCACGTGCGCCACGCAACGATTGTTGCAGGTTTTCAACTTCGCCAAAATCGCGACGCAATCCGGATGCGGTGCGTTGCAAAGCCATAAACATTTTGTTTAGTTCGGTTGAACCCTTAATCAACAGTTCCATATCGCTGCCCCCATCAGACGAAAGTTAATCTTAGAAGTTAAATCCAGCAAATTTGCTTTTGAATTCTGCAGCGCGTTGACCTTTGTCACCTGCGTTTGAACGTTGACCTGTCCATGCAGAATGGTTCAAGTTATCTGTTGATAAAACCAAGTCTTTCTTTACAGAAGAATACATTTTTACTGTCTTGCCGTCTGTTCTTGTGACGTTGATTTCATGATATTCAGGATGAATTCCTTGTTTCATTGTATTGTCCTTTTTTAGATTTTAGCCTGCGAATTATACAAAGATTTTTACAGAAATCAAGCAATATTAATATTTTAATATCGCCCAATGCAGCCCAAATAAGAATTTCCAGTAGATTCCAATATGTTTATAAACTGAGTCTGATTTTTACCAGAAAATAGTGCTAAAATAGTCCCTGCATCTGTGGCCAGCATATCCGCAACAGTTGCAATACCAGAATTCATTTTTTTGAAGAATCCGCTAGCCGGATGAATTTCAGCCGCAAACAGTTGGTTTGTGCCACTTAATTTCACGTTTTTTTGTGATTCTATAACCATTAACTGGCATTCAGAAGATATTATCAGTTTATCATTAATGACAGCGTCACTGCCCAATAATTCGCCCCACCAACCGGTTGAGCCACAGAACACAGGCATATATATTGTAGCGTTCGGATTTTTTTCCAATATTTCTGAGATATCGCAATCGTCATAACATACGTCTGGCATAACACCGGTGGATTTATTTATAACTTTGCGTGCCAACTGGTATTCTGAATCACCAGCAGTTTTTCGTGGCCAATAAAGAATCGGAAACTTTTTCATCACTGAGAATTATATCAGATTCGGAAGGTGTAAAAAAGGGGTGCCGGTTAAATAAAGCACTTGATTTTTTAATTTTTTATTTTTTTATACCATTTCTTGGCATCTTCCCATAAAATGCCCAAGTCATTTTTCAATTTATCATAGTATTCTGTTGATATTTGAACATTAAACAATGTTTTAATCAGTGCAGGAATCATTGTCATAAACATTGCCATAAAGACACCCATCATGATAACGGTTATTATGCTGTCATTCTTTACCATCAAGGCATTCATTAAAAAATGCGAATCGTTTTCTATCAGTGCTTTATTTAATGCAGATGCGCCAGACCAATCGCCAAATACAGCATGCAAAAACATGATTGCAAATGATACAAATATGCTAGTCATTGCAATTCCTAGTGTCGCAGATATGACATTGTTTATCATTGAACGAATCGATGTTCCAACACCTTCTAATGATATTTTCCAGCCCTTGAACAGCCATGCTAATAACATCAAAGGTAACATTACTAAATCCATAGATAATTTAATAAAGACCTCTAAAAAATACATCGGAATCGGCAGTAAGGCCATGAAAAACAAGACCAATATCATTGCACCGGCGGCAAATAGAATAACGTTCGGGAAAATAGGTATATCCCACATTATTTTATGCATATATTCGTTATTAAACGACATGTTTAGCATTGTCCAACCAATTGTCATCCCAAGTCCTGTCATTTGATGAATTCCGGCCAATTCGCATGTCAAGTTATGTCGTAGTTTTGGTGAAAATGCACCTTCGCTGGCGATGCGTGCATCAACAGATACTGGGTCCGCGATTGCGGTTGCAACAACACATTGGTCAAATGTGTCATCGTGTGCAACAATACGATTAAGTGTTAATCCCATATTAAATATTGGTTCTATTGCAATATCTGTTAATAGTCGTGGTAATGGTGCGACCAATAACATACATACAAAACCAAGTTTTAGCATACGGTTGCCAAATGAAGTTGCAATATCCCATGGTTTTTCAATTTTAGATTCAAAAAATTGGCTTAGCAATGTCCATGCAAACCATATTGCGGTTAATGCAATTGCAACGGGTACAATTGTGTGTCCAATTGCGCTGTACACGCGCGGTAATAAACCGGACATGGTTGACATAATGTCTGCAAACATCTGGCATGACCAACAACTGGAAAAAAACTTTAATGCATCAGCCATGTTAACAGGCGCTATTGAACGATATATAGAAAATCCAGCAATTGTGCCAAGTCCTGCAATTCCGCCAATTATCCAAGGAGAAACAGCCCCCGCACCAAATGGCAGGAACGATAAAAACACAATCCAAAATTTTTTTAACCGATTCATTGTTTTTAAGTATATCATATTTTGATTCAAATGTGATATAATTGATAGCATAATATATATAGAGAGAATGTTTTATATTAAAAAGTTAATATCTTTGTTAATTGTTTTTACGGTATTTTTTATGCCGTCTGTGGCATGTGCAGACAATCTGGTTGATGCATTGGATTTGTCGCCGTTTGTTCCGATTGTGTTGGATGCGATGATGATGGTTGCAACAGGGATGTATGAATTCTTTGTTGGGGATGGCGGTGGTTTTGGTTTTATATATGCAATTATTTGGTCTTTTTTTGGTATAACAATCGCATTGTATCTGATAAAAATGTACTTGCCAAAAAGTTGGGTGTCTTTTTTAGGTTTTTCTGGTGGTGGCGGTCTGGCAGATGGCAGTGTTACTGCAACCAAAATGTTTGATAATATATTCAAATCTGGTTTTCGTGCAGTTTTGGCAACAGTTGTTTTGTTACAATTGAAACCAGTTTATTTAACGGGTTGGTTAATAAATCCTTTCTTAGAATTTGGTGCGATTTACACAAATCATATTTTAGATGAAATACACGGTGTTAATACGTCTGCGCCTGATGTATCTTGTCCGCCCGAAGTTATCAAAAAAGCCTGGGTTTCCAAAGAATCGTGCGAATTTTTGACCCAACCTGTGGCAGATCTGACACATGCTAATAACAAGATAATAAAAAAAGGTTTTGATTTTTTCTTACGTGGACTGCAGACCCTAAGGGTACCTGTTCCACATGGTGGGGAAGGTTTTTTTAATATTGTTACTGGTTTTGCACTGATTTTTACGTTTGTTGGTTGTAATATATTTATGGCCTTGTTGGTTATTCAAGGTATTTTTAATTTTGGTGTTCAGTTGATTTTGTATCCATTTTATGTTTTGGCATATGTATTCAAGCAAAGTGATAAATGGTTTGATATTTGGCCCGCTTTTTCTGGTATAACAAAAGCGTTACAACAACTGATTGTGACGATGATTGCGTGCGCTTTTATATTGTGCGTAAACGTTGCTATTGTCAAGGCGTTATTCCAGTGGAATTCTTCTGTGTTTGTTGTCGCAGCGGGTGGCAGCAGTATCAGCAATGTTCCATACCATGGTATAACCGGTACACTTGGGTTTGGGCAACATTCTGTTTTATGGATGTCTGCAATAATGACATTTTATTTGATGTTCAAGATTTTTGAATTAACGCGCAAACAACTGGATATGTACGTTGGCAAGGGAATGGATTCGTTGTACAATAATGTAGTCAGTGATACAAAAACATTTTGGGGTGGTGCAAAAAGTTTGGGCAAAGGTTTAGGCAAGGCATTTAAGTGGATAAAAAGTAAATGAACGAATTAATGGTATCTTTGACGGATAAAGTTGTTCAGTGTTGGGGCTGTGCTGTTTTTGATAGATTGTTTCAGATTGTATCAACATTAACTTCGTCTATTTATACGTACTTTACGCATCTTTGTTTAATTTTGTTTTGTTTTCTTTTTACAATTTTTGTTATAAACGTGATTTGGAAGAATTTCAAGGGTGGTGTTTCTGATCCTTGGTTGAAAAATTCGGTTCAAAAAGTTTTTGTAAATTCTGTTGTTGTGTTGTCTTTGCTGGGGGCTGGGATTGCGTTACCTCGCTTTATAAGTACGATTATATTTGAACCTGTTGCCCAACTGACATTGTCGTATTCCCAAACATTGATAAAAACTACAGATGAAATTGTTTCAGAAAAGGTTACGTATCAACCTATTAAAATGACGGATGATGGTTTATATAGTCCAAAATTACGTGATACAATTATTATGTTAATGAAGACAACAGTGACTCAATTTCAGTCATGGATAAAACTGGGGCTTGCTGTAATTGATAATGCTTTTGAATGGAGTGCTTTGACCAGTGTTAGTTCTTTAATAAAGCATTGTGTATTATTTTTTGTTGGATTGTTTTTATCATGGGGATTTTTGAAAATATTTTTCAAATATTGTATTTATTTTGCGGATGTAATTATAGCAATGGCATTTTTTGCGTTCTTTTTCCCTTTGTCATTGGTTATGGCGGCCTTCAAAGATGTTAAAGAAGTTCCAAAATGGTTTGGTGATATTGGAAAATCTGTCGGTGTTGCCCAAATAAAAAATTTAATAAACGCAATTGTGACTTTGGGTTCAGTAGTTTTAACATATACTGTAATGATGGTTATAATTGCAAAATTCTTTTCGTCTCCGGATGAAACAGTTGGTTCATTGATGGATGCAATTATGTCGGGTCAGATATATGCAGATGATTTGAATTCTGATAATTTGCAGGCTGTTACATTGGCTAGTTCTATTGCGTTAGTGTATATTCTTAATTTTATCTTTGACCAGATTCCTCAAATTACTAAGATGATATTATCTGTATTTTCTGTTGAAGATACTAGCAAACACAGTGAACAATTTGCATCAGATCTTATGACACTATCAAAAGATGCGTTTGATATCGCCGTAAAAACAGGTAAAACCATTATTAGTGGTGGTGACAAAAAAAAGGAAACTGAATAATGCTAAAAGCGAAATTAATTTTGCTGGGCGTAAAAATCCTAATGTGGATGATTGTACTAGGGGTTGGTATTTGGTATTTGTCATCATCCATAAGTGGCGCATCTTTGACATATACCAGTATGAATAATTTTTTGACTGCTGTTGGGGTTGAAAATGGTGATATTGCAACGGCAAATGGGTGTTTTTTATGTAAAAATATTTCGCAGTTATTTAGTGTATTAGGTAACGCAACTCAGCATTTTTGGACAACAATGTTGGATGCGCTATGGATATTACTTGTTATTGGTTTTGGTGTTTTCTTGTTTATTCATGCAACTCAGCATATATATAATAACGCCAAAGATACTGCAAAAGCAGATACATCTGAAAAGAAACTAGATTTCAAGTCTTGGTTTGACAAAGTTTGGAAACAAGCATTACGTATAATGGTCGTTGGCGCTTTTATTGGTGCGCTGGGGATGGGTGGGACAGGTGCGCTAAAAACAGTTTCAGAGATAACAATTCGGCCGGTTATGTATCTTGGTGCAGAATTGTCAATGATGGCATCTGGGGTTAGTGATGCTGCTCAATGTAATGCATCTATACAAACGTCTGATGAACCACAAGATTTATTAAATCCAATATTACAGCCTTTTATGTGTGTTGTTGCAAACGTTAACAGTGTTATGTTGGCCGGTGCAGCGGGTGGTTTTGCGCTAATGAATTATTCTTGGTTGGGAATGGGTGGTGGTGCGTTTACATGGTTGGCTGGACTTGGGTTGGTTTTAATGTTTTTGATAATTGGTTTTGATTTGTTTTTTCAGATATTGTCTGTTGTGTTCAAGTTAGTGTTTATTATAATATTTTTGCCATTGTTATTGGCTGCATATGCGTTTGAAGGAACATGGTCTGTCGCTAGCGGTTTGGTTTCCAAAGCGGTTGAAATGTTGGTGTCCAGTGCGGTTCGTGTTATTGCAATTACGTTAAAGGTTTTGGTTATTTATGGAACGGTATCTTATGCAGCAGATATGTATTTTCCAGGAAAGTATGATGGATACAGTGCTATTTTGCCACCGATGATGGGAGCAAATGTAAAAAATCCAGATGCTCAAACAATGTCTGTTATGAATGTGTTCGCAACGTGCGAACGTGTTGCGATGGTAAATAACGAAATAGACAAAGATAAATTCAAAAATTGTTTTACCGCTCGCAAAGCCGAAGTTGAACGCGTTTATCCGCGTGCGTTTGATTTTATGTCAGATGGTTGGGACTTTTTGTTAATGATGGCATGTTTGTTCTTTTTGTATTATTATGCAATCAGTCCAAAAATTGATAAATTATTGGGCAAAGATTCAGCAGAACCATTTGATTATGGTGCGTGGATTAAAGATTTAGGGACACAGGTTTGGAAATTGCCTATATACGTAACAGAAAAGATAACGGATACAATTGGTAAAAAATAATGGGTATATTGCATAAATTTTTATCAAAAATATTTATTGCTGTTTTTGCAGTGTTTGTTTGTACATCTGCGTTTTCTGCATCCAGTAATTTAAGTTCTTATGGCGATGTTGGTATGGCTGATATTGGTGATTTTGGAATGTGGACCACAGAAAATAATCGCGAAATATTTTTGAATACTTTGTCATATGATTTAGACCAGTTTCGAGGAGAGGCAAATAAGCAGTTAGTTGATAATTATGTTCCTGTTGCCGCAAAGATTGGTTTGGCATTTATAAATGCTTTTTCACATATTTCGCATATATTGGATTCTTCATTAGTACGTTTCGTTATTATATTCATAATAATTGCATATGGTTTTTGGATTTTGTTTGAAGCGTACACAATTATTTCGGGACAAAATAAGGTCCAAGATAAGATACAGGATATTATAAAAAAAGGCTTTATGGTTGGTGTTTGGGTTGCTGTTTTATCGTATGGTCCTGCAAAAACATTTATGTTGATTGTGTCGCCTATTATGTATATGGGTACATTGTTTTCTGATTTGATTCTAGATGCAACAGTAGGTGTCTTGGGCAAGGGGGTTAATTTGCCAGATACATGCGGGGCGATACATTTGTATGTTAAGCAACATATATCTGATGTTGCGATAATTGATGCTGCTAGTGCTGCGAACATAATGTGTGTGCCAACACGAATTTCTGGATTTTGTTTTACGGCGATTAAAATGGGTTGGAATTGGTTGAGTATTGGTCTGGGGACTAGTGGGTTTGTCTTTCTGGCGGGATTAGTATTTGTTGGCGGCTTTTTGTATTTAGCATGGCAGTTTGCTTTTATGGCGTTTGGTGTTATTGCAGATTTGTTCCTTGGAATAATAATGTTGCCTTTTACTGCTGTTTCAGAAACGGTTGCTAAAACCACGTACAAAGGTATTGCAGGAGATATATTTAACAGTTTTCTGAAATTATTTTCTACGGAATCGTTAAGTGTTCAAATTTCTCGTTTTATCAATGCTGCGCTTCATTTTATTGTATTGTCGGTTATTATCGCGTTTTGTATTGCTATGTTATCTACGGTTTTTGTAACGGATATAGAAACGATGGTGCCGTCAATTGATAATCAAAGTTTCTGGATTGTTGCATTAGTTTCAGCCTTGACGTGGTGGTTCGCGCACAAAGCGACATCATTGGCTAATGATATTGGTGGAAAAATTACTACGACATTCGGTGATGATTTGCAAAAAGACGTTAATTCTTTGTGGTCAAGTGCTAAGAAAAATACAAAAGACATTATTGATATCATAAAAAAATCAAAATAATTTTAATCAGTTCTATTGTATCTATGCCTTGAAAACTGCAAAGTTATATTTTATACTCGGAGTAACATGAGTATTTTAAACAAATATTTTTCGCGTCAGTTGATGGCAATTTTTGTTATGCTGCTGTTAATTTTGACTGGTTTAGCATGGATGATGCAAATTATATCCATGATGAAATTTTTATTGCAGTATGGTGTTGAGTTGAGCAGTTTTATTGGCCTTACAGCGTTAATGATACCTTTTATTGCCTCTATTGTTGTGCCGTTTGTTTGTTTTATTTCGGTTGTTTTTGTGTACAATAAATTAATTTCAGATAATGAAATAACGGTTATGGCTGCATCGGGGTTGTCTCCATTTCAGATTGCAAAACCTGCATTAAAAGTTGGTTTTGTGTTAATGTTGTTAAATTTATTGTTGAATGTATGGGTTGTTCCTCGTAGCCAATCAATGTTCTATGATATGCAATGGAATTTGAAGTATGGAATGGCGCATATGAAACTGCAAGAAGGTGCCTTTACAGAAATTTCAGAGGGGTTGGTTGTTTATGTTGATAAAGTTGCAGATCATGATCTTAGTCAATTGATGTTGTCTGATATGCGTCAATCCAGCAACACAAGTACTGTGTTTGCAGAAAAAGGTAAGTTGGTTGTGACAGATCGTGGTTTGTCTTTGGTGATGAGTAATGGTGCCTTGCAATCGTCTGGAAATCAGAATGTAACGGGAACTTTTGATACATTTGATATGGATTTGAACGTTGTTGAGAAAAGTGCCGGTAATTCATTTCGTGTTCGTCGTATTGCAACAGATGATTTGTTGCGTGTGGTATTTGATGCAGAAACAAAAAAACAGCATAAAATGATATTAACAGAATTGTGTAATCGTTTTCTGACGCCCATAATGAATTTAGTGTTGGCAGCACTGTGTGCAACGATATTGTTACGTTCGTCTTTGTTACGTCGTCGTGCCAGTCTTGCGCCCGCGTTTGCTGTTGCTGGTATGGCTGGAACAATGGCTTTGTATATGTCTTTGACTAATATGATTGGCAGTATTACAGGTTTTGTTTTATTGGCATCAGGTATATTTGTGTATTTATTATGTATTTTGGTGGTGTTATTAAAAAAATGACAAAGTTTAACTATCTTTTTGCGTTTTTATTTATTATGTCTGCATCTGGCGCGCATGCAGTGTCTGTTAATCTAGAAGAACCAAAAACAATTGTCGCAGATAAAATAGAATATAATGTAAAAACCGAAGAAATAAAAACGCACGGCGATACAGAAATTACAAATAAGTCTGGCCAACGTATGACATTGGTTGATTCGTATATTTCAGAAAAGGGTACAGATTTATCAGGTAAAGATATTCAAATATGGTTGGGTCAGCATGTTTATATTGAATCTGATAATATTGAACGCAGCGGTGATATAACAATTGCAAGGCGTGCAATGTTCACAGCATGTGCAGATTGTGATTCCTATGGTGATGCTTGGGATATTTGGGCCAGAAAGATTACGCATAATATGGAAACCCGAATGTTGCATTTTTACAGCCCAATATTTTATGCGTATGAGTTTCCTTTGTTGTGGTTTCCTTATATTGCAATGCCAGACCCAGGTGTAAAATATAAAACAGGTTTCTTGATTCCAGATATGGGTTCTACGAATAAAATGGGAACACAAATAAATATCCCATTGTACATATCTTTGTCTGATATGCATGATATGACATTTACATTGTCATATTTAACCCAAGAAAACCCTTTGTTTCAATTGGAACATCGCTTAAACGCAAGTCATTCAGAATTTAGAACACGTGGTTCTTTTACACGTAACAAAGCCGGTGAAAATCGTTGGCATATATTTAATGATGATGTTATTGAATTGGGTGATAATGCGCGTGCGACCATATTCTTGGAACGTACATCTGATAAAACATATTTACAGAAATATGGGTTTTATGATGCGCAACCGTATTTAGATTCGGGTGCAAAATTAGAAATATTTGGTCAAAGCAGTTATATTGTTGCTGATACGCATATATTCCAAGAATTACGTGATTATTCTGGGAAATATTCTGTGCCAGATGGAAATATTTTGCCAAATATACGCGCTGTTCATCAGACTGCACCATTAATAGGTGATGCGTATGCTACATTTGAAACAGATATACTTGGTATTTCAGGTGATAACAATTCATCACAACGTATTGTTGGTGATGCACGATTAACATCACCTTGGACATTATGGGGCGGTAACAGACTTACAGCCAGTGTATCTGCGCGTTATGATTTATATAATTTTAATAATACAGCATTGGTTGATAATACTTTATATTCAGGTGTCAAAGGTCGCTTTTTGCCAAGTGGATATTTAGAATGGGGATTACCATTGTTTAGACCGTCAGTCAGTTGGACACAGGTTATTGAACCACGTGCACGTGTTACATTTATGAAACGTATTGCTAATGATGAATTTGCGTTAAATAATGATTCTGCTGGAACTATTTTGACAGATTCAACATTGTTTGCAGACAATCGTTTTGCGGGTTTTGATTTATGGGAAAATGGGACATATTCTGATTATGGTTTTCGCTGGTATGCGTTTGATAACAAAGGACATAACATAGAAGTTTTCTTGGGACAATCATATGATTTTGTTGACAAGACATCTATTGATTTGAACAGTGGCTTTAATAATGGGGTTTCTGATTTTGTTGGGCGCGTCAGTTACAATAATTCTAAATGGTTAAATGTTGCGACACGTTTCAGAATGGATAATGATGATTTGTCGTTGCGCCATATGGAAACATCTGCAAGAATCGGTCGTGATGGAAAATATTTGAATGTTGGTCATATTTGGTCCCAAAATTTAAGCGATGATATTTTAGATATAAATTCTATTAATGAAACAATTGTTGGGGTTGGATTAAAACTATCTGACAGATGGGCGTTGCAATGGAATGCGATTTATAATCTAGAATATGAAGATTTTCGCAGTCATACGGGCGGTATTTTTTATAATCATCCTTGTTATTATTTATCTATACAATATCGTCGTGATAATGCTGTCAAACAAGACTATATTGGTACAACAACATTTCAATTCAAATTTGGTATGGCAATTGATGGCCAACAATATTAGTTATAAAAAGGAAGGGAAATATGATTAAACAGATAATAACAACATGTTTTATGATGTTTTTGGTTTTGCCTGTATTTGGCGCCTCTGTTATTGCCAGTGTTAATGGTACGCCAATTACAGATACAGATATTACTGCACGTACAAAGTTGATGGCAAAACAGGGAAAAACTTCAACAGATAATCGTCGTATCGCACTGCAAAATATTATTGACGATAATATCAAGATTACTTATGCAACTAATTTTAATGCATTGCCAGATGATAAAACAATAGAACAAGAATTGAAAAAAATGCAGTTGGGTGACATAAGTATATCTGAAAAAGAAATGGCACGTAACGCAATCAAAGCAGAAATTGCTTGGCAGATTGTTACTGCTAGAACAATATTACCTACTGTTGATATCAGTGATGAAGATGTCATAGCAGAAAAAAATGATATGGCCAGAATGCATGGTTTACCTATTGAAATGACAATTGTGCGTTTAACAGATATTCCGTCTGATATTGCAAAGCATTTAACAAAACCAAAATCATGCGATAATGCAATTGAAATTGCAGAAAATTTGGGTGGTGTACCACAAAAGTTTTCAGCAATACAATATGAACTGTCGGCAGATATTCGTGAACGCGTTGCTACATTACCTTTGTTAACATGGTCGCCAATTCAAGATAATAGTGTTTTGTTAGTTTGCAGTACTAAAAAGACATCTGAATATAAAAATTTAGATGAAATAATTAAACAAAACACAATGTATAAAAAGGCAATGTTTTTGTCGGATCAACAACTAAAACAATTGCGCAGACGTGCTGTGATTGTTATTAACGATGACAGATATAAATTATGAAACAGATTTTATTTGATTTTACAGATGTACAATTAGAGCAGTATATTGCTGACTTTGGTCAACCAAGATTTCGTGCAAAGCAAATTCGTGATTGGTTAAATCGTGGTGCTCCTGATTTTGCATCAATGAAAAATATTCCAGAAAAGTTACGTTATGATTTGGATGCTGTTGCACAAACTTTGCCCGTTAAAATTATTAAAAAATTGCAGTCATCTGATGGCGAAACGACTAAATTTCTATTAGAACTGTATGATGGTGAGCAAATTGAATGCGTACTAATGCGTACAACATATGGAAACAGTGTCTGTGTCAGTTCGCAGGCGGGCTGTGCGATGGGGTGTAAATTTTGTGCCAGTACATTGTTAGGACTAAAGAGGAATCTGACCGCAAATGAAATTTTTGCACAAATATTGGTTGCACAATGGGAATTGCGTAAAGATATTTTATCCGAGAAATCAATCAAACCAAACGGCGATGTGAATAATAATGATGTTTCTCATATTGTTATTATGGGTACGGGTGAACCGTTACAAAATACAGAAAATGTAATTAATTTTATTGATCGTGCTAACTCTCAGATGGGAATTGGATGGCGACGTATAACAGTTTCAACGTGTGGAATTGTTCCTGGCATAGATAAATTAATAGAGTGGGGGTGTCCGATTAATCTTGCGATATCTTTGCATGCGCCAACAGATGATTTGCGTTCACAAATTATGCCGATAAACAATAAATATAAAATAAGTGAAGTAATGGATGCTGCATGGCGTTTCACCGCATTGCATAATCGTCAATTAATGATTGAATATATATTGTTGGGTAAAAAAGACGGTGATGGCGAAACTGTATTGTATAATGCAACACCAGAACATGCAGAAGAACTTGCAAAATTATTACATGGCAAAAATTGTATGGTAAATTTAATTCCATGGAATGCTGTAGATGAACGTGATTTTGCATCGCCATCTGGTAATGCCGTACACAGATTTCAAGATATGTTAATAAAAAGCGGTGTTCATACACGTATCAGACGTGAGCGTGGCACAGATATAGGATCTGCGTGCGGACAATTACGTTTGAATAATGCCAGAAATAAAAATTAAATTTCTTCTAGAATATATTTTAATTCAGCCATGTCATCTGGCAGTCGTGTTTTGAAACGCATCTGTTCGCCTGTAACGGGGTGTGCGAATTCCAAAACTTCTGCATGTAACATTTGACCATCGTGCGTTTTAAGAAAATCTAATAAGTCAGGATTTTTAACCGTTCCCAGTCTATTAGATGCGCGGCCATATAATGGATCACACAGTACAGGAAAACCATGTGCGGATAAGTGTACGCGTATTTGATGTGTGCGACCTGTGAATAGGGTACAGCGCATCTGAGATATTCCAGCGCGCGACCACGCGTTTACAACGCTTACTTCTGTGTGTGATGGTTTTCCACCAGATTTTACCATTGTCATTTTTTGACGATTTCTGGATGAACGTGCGATATTTCCTGTTATATCTGCAATTTCCCAATTTGAGATTCCCCAAACAAAAGCAATATATTTTCGTACTAAATTATGTTCAGAAAAAGTTTTTATTAAACCACGATATGCTGCATCAGATTTTGCAAAAACCATAACGCCACTGGTGTCCTTGTCTAGTCTATGAACGACGCCTGGGCGAACATTACCACCCAGCGTAGACAAGTGTGTATGTGCCAGTATATTTTGTACTAATGTGCCGGTTTTATTACCTGCGGATGGATACATTACAACACCGCGTGGTTTATTAATTACAATAATGTCGTCGTCTTCAAATATTATATCTAAATCAAAGTCAGTAGAAATATTATCTGTTGCAATATCGGTTTGCATGTCCGGAATTTCAACAACATATATATCGTTATTACGAATTTTTTCAGAAAATTTTACAGTGTTTCCGTTGTCCCTTGTAACCTTGAATTTTTGAATTTCACTGCGTGAAAATTCAGGCATCTGTAATGACAAAAACTTATCTAAACGCATTGATTCAGATATATCAGAAACTGTAAATTGTCGTACATTTGTCATAATAAAAACCTATTTATATTCATCCCAGTCTGGCCCAACGACACATTTTGATAAATCAATAGATATTTCATGTCCTTTGCCTGATGTTGGGCATGTTAACATTCCTGTGGTAACTGTTTCGTCTGCATCACGTGTTGCATTATGGTATGCAAATTTTATTTCTGTTGGTTTTGCAACACAGGCAATTCGTAAATGTTCATGATTTTGACCGTTTGGACCAACCCAAACACGAACACCTTCGCCCAGCCCATAGCATGGAAATCCATCTAGATAGTACAGTACTAAACCGCGTCCCACCAATTTAGAATCAGGAATAAATGTGCCACGGTATTCTGATAAATACAAACCCGTAACAGCCTGCCAATCTGTACTGGTTGAAAAAATACTGATACGTGGTTGTTGTTCATTATCAGCAAACGCATTAAAAATACCCAACATTGATATAAAAATAATTAATAATTTTTTCATTTTCTTTCATCCTTTGGTGTTTCAAAGTCAGCCAATTTTGCAGATATTTTTTTAACACCCACAGGTTGTTTTTCCAGTATATGACTAAATTTGATAGTTGCACCAGTGTCTAATAATGGTGCACTTGGCATAAATTTTTGCGCTGCTAATACATTACCTTTATCGTCACTAGAAATTATTATCAAATCAGGCACACCATATATTTGTTCGGATACGTTTGTAACATTACCACTTACTACTAGGTGTTTATTACCTTTTTCGTCTGTTGTTGTTTCAACGCTTGTTACAGACGCAATCAGTGGACTGCTGTTTTCTTGTTTTATCTTATGTTGTGTAATAACAGCAATAGTAAATATTATCGCAGACAGCAATGCACAAACAGATGCAAAAAACATTAACCATGCATTTTTTCGTGTTTGTTGTTCAACACGCCATACATAACCGCATATAGGACACTTTACCGGTGTTGTAGGCGCCGCATTAATATTAAATTCTGTTTTACAAATATCGCATTTTATTTTCATGTTTATATCTATACCACAAATTATTGTAATTGCAAATTTTGATATTTTGCACGTACGTTGTTTTGTATTTGGCTGATTGCATTCATAAAGTCTGCAACAGTCGCATTTTTATTTGCAGAAACAGATCCAAATATTTTACTTGAATATGTTTTTTTATCTCCTTCGGATATGTGCGCCAGTGTGGCCATACGGTTTAATTCAACAAAGGAAGCATCCAAGAAATTAGCCGTTTGTGATTCTACATCCCAATAATAAGATGGATTAATAGAATCTTCTATTCTGTTATAAACAATCAGTCTTGGTGTGACAGAACCGGTAAAACCAACACTGACAAACATTGCTTCTATGTGTCCAGATGTCATGTCCATAGACTGATTAATTTTCAGTGTAGCAATACCGTCTTCGGTGTTAATGGATAAGCCAGACAAAGTTAAATTTGAAACCCATAAATTTTCTGTGGTCAAAGAAGATAGTTTTGCTGTGTCAGCCAGTGAAAAAATTCCACGAACTTCCATATCTTTTGAATCAGAAGACATCATGCCAGAAACAACAGCTGTTTTGCTGGTGTATTTAGCATCTATTGTGGTTCTGTTTTGGAATATTAAATTAGAAGTAGCGATTTCAAGTGATGAAATATTTTCTGTAAAATCTGCTGTTTGTGCGTTTAGTGCATGGGTATTCAATATATCGTGTCCCGCTAAATTCAAAGCAGACATCATTGTTGCGTCATTTGGGTTATCTGTTTTTTCGCGCCATAAATACAATGCGTTATTGTTATTAATATTTGTTGTTTCAACAATTCCGTTTTTTAGGTTTATGCCTAAATCAACCGTGTCTGTATGCCATGCGCCAAATGTTCCATATGCATGTGTTCCATCAATAAATCCCATTGTTCCGCCAGACAGGTTAACTATTTCGCGTGTTCGCATCGGAGATATTTCATCTGATACACGAACTATTACACCTTGTAATGTTGCGCCGTTAATTGAATCAGAGGTTTTTAATATGCGTAATTGATATTTATCAGGCCCCTGTTCAATAATTGCATCTGGTAAACCGTATTCAGCCAAATCTTGTAAATTAACACGTGTAATATTTCGCCCAATTGTTTTTAATAATTCTTCACGGTGTTCTGAGATATGTTTTTCTAGTGCTGTTTTTATTAATGACATTTGTTCTGTTATCAGAATATTTTCAGTGCGTTTTATGGCGTCTTGATGATATTGAAATATAAAAGGTATGACAACTACTGTCAATGCAACTGTCAACAATAATTCCACCAGCATATTACCGCTGGATTGTTTTTTGTTGGAAAAAAATATTCGTTTTAATTTCATTTTTTTTATTTGCCTATGTCTTGCCATCCTGATTTTGTGATAGCGTCAAATTCGTTGCTGCTGGGCATATTTGGTTTTGTGCCGCGCTGCAGGTCAAATTTTGTGAAGTACGGTGGTTTAGTAGAAGGGAAATTCCAATTTCCGATTCTAAATGGTGTTGAAGTTGACATTAATAATTCGCCGGATATAGTTAGACCAAAATTATCATGGAATATAATTTCTTCGCTAGAAATGAATGGTGTCAAAACATTACTGGCAGATATGCTGATAAAAGCAGAAATTGTTCGTGAAGAATCTGATTTTAATACCATATTATTACCAATGTTAATTGATTTTTGCACATTTACCTTGTCTGCGATAATGGTTCCATTTGTTGTAAATCCCGAAGCATTAAATGTATCTGCATATATATTTCTAAAACCGTATGTGTCGCCAGATACACGTAAATTACCAAAAGAAACTTCTTGACCGCTGATGTTTGCACCAGCGGAAAAATATACGTTTTTTGCAGAAATATGGTCAGAATTAACAAATGTTGTATTGGCGTTTTTTATTTTTGCAGACTGTGAAACAAGTGTTGCGATATCGTGTATGTTATGTTTGCTCATGTTCAAATCGCGTAACATAACATTAAAATCATCTTCGCCAGATGTTGCGCGGTGCAGATATTTTGATGTGTCGTCGCTGGAAATGTTTCTGGTTATACGATATATAACATTGCCAGGCATGAATTCTGGTGCCACCACAGCCCATGTGTTTCCGTATGCAATTCCGTCTTCTGTAACAACGGCTGCATCTGAACCAATGTGCTTTGCGATTTTTTTTGCCTGTAATTCTGTGCCTGCGATATCAAAGGCCAAATATACATCAGTGACAGATGTTCCTGTAACAGGATATTTATCTATGAACCCTGCAACAGCATTCGTCATCATAGAATTCATATCTTCTTGGTCCAGTTTTATTTGAACAGATTCAGGCCATTTGTCTTGATTGATGCGAATAAAATTCAAAACATTATCACGTGAATTTATAATTGATTTTGCAAATGCAATGTCGCGCAATGTTTGATTAGAATTTGAGATTTGTTTATATACAAATGGTGTTGCGGTTGCGACGATTGCCATCGCCAGCAAAACTTCTGTAATGCTGGCACCATAGTTTTGGTTATCAAAGATTTTTGATTTACATGCAATCATCGCGCCCCGCCATTAAACACTGTTTAATATCAATTCGTTTTTCTAGTCTTTGCCAGTAAACATATTGGCATACCAGATATTGTGACAAAGATTGGCTGTTATAGATACCACCAAGTTCCTTGATTACTTCTTTACAAGATATGTTTTTTTCATCGGTTGATTTAATATCAGCAATAATTTTGAATTCGTCATTGTTTATATCTTCAATCAAAACATCTGGTAACAAAGATGTGCCGGCTGGGCGAATGTCTAAAATCACAGCGCCCGATAAACCGGAATTTAATGCGCTAGATATTTGGTCGCGCATAGTGATATTAGATGTATAAATTGTCCCAGTTTCAATCCCTGAATGAGAATTGTACGTCAGTGTGTCTTCGTCTATGTAAACATCTTGTCCGCGTGTTGTCATCAAGTAAGAAGAAATATCTAGCCTATCAACAGTAAAATTAATATTGTTTGATACAACGGAACCACGAACCTTCCAATCTTCTGGTCCTGAAAATCCTGTTCGTCCAGCGGTCATAGATAAATTATAAATAGATGTATCAAATGCAGTAAAATGTCCTGTGTTACCAAACATTGAAATTGTTTTTGTTGACACATTATCTGCATAAAGTGTCCCTTTGCTAACAGTTAATGCGGCTTCGCCAGTTTTTGTTTGGAATACAGTTTTGTCTGCATCAAGATTTAGTATTTTGTTTTTTTCTTTACGTCCAGATTCTATTCCAAATACAGACAATGTGTCGTATTGCGATGTTTCAAATTCACCGCGCACAGCGGTAATGTTTCCTATGTTATTAATAGAAAAATCACCCATGTCCAAGTCTGATAAAAAACCATTATTATCAGTATCTGGTTCGTTACGACGAACTACATCAGAATATGTATCTTGTAATTCAATTCCGACGTCAATTAATTTGCCATTTTCTGCCGCATAAAATCCAATACGACGAACTAATTCTGCACGTTGAATTTTGTTCAAATTACCACCAGATAATTGTAAGTATGCTGTTAACAAAGATTGGTCTTTGTGTATTATTAATGATATGTCTTGTCCTAATGCTGTACGTGGTACAAATCCCAGTGGTAAACCATATGGTTCAAGTGTGTCTGCAAAATCATTTCCAGATATAACTGTTGTTTGATAAGGCAAGTTGTTTATGTTTTCACGAATAAAAATTTTTGCCGCTGTTTGTGCTGTTTCTACTTGACGTGTTGCGGAATACATGCGTGTATCAATATTTCTTTCCGATAGTTTCTGAGACATATATGGCACAAAAGCGAATATCAACCCCAGCGCCAATAAAGCTTGTAATAAAAAATTTCCACGCTGTTGATACAAGATGGCTCCCTCCTACTTAATACCAAGCATAGCAATAGAAAAAAATTATTGCAATTGGTTTTAAGATGATTTAACATCCTGTTTGTTAGGTTTGATAATGTAACAAAATGTTGTGTTATCAATAAGGTTTATTTCCTGTTTAGAAAAGAAAAGATATGCAAAATAAGAAAAATCAATCATCCGTTGGACAGATGATTCAACGTTGTCATAAGTGGCGTCAAAAAAGAAAACAATATATTGACCAGGCACGTCAAGTTTCTGATGAAATAGAACGCGAACGTTTATTGCAGGCCGCAGAACATTACGGTCGTATTGTTAGCGCAGAACAAGAAAAAATAGATGGGGTTCGCGATCCTAAAGATAAAACAGTTCAAGAAATGGAAAATGTGGGTTCAGAAAATGCTGAAAACGCAGAAAATACAGACAGTGCAGATGACGAAGATCCTGGTTTTCCTGATTTTATTACGAATTTGAAATAGATTAAAACGCACCATAATCGGTGCGTTTTAATTGTTGAAATTTAGATGTTTTTTGCTATGCTGTTACAAAAGGATATTAACAGGATGGATAATAATTATACTGTTCTGGCTCGCAAATATCGCAGTCAGGATTTTAAGTCTCTTATTGGTCAAGATGTATTGGTAAAAACGCTTACTACTGCGATTGAAACATCACGTATTGCACATGCGTATATTTTTACAGGTATTCGTGGTACTGGGAAAACAAGTACGGCTCGTATTTTTGCCAAGGCATTAAATTGTTTGTCTTCTGATAGGGCAACCGCAACACCATGTGGTGTTTGTGAAAATTGTCGTACAATTGCATCGGGACAACATATTGACGTTATGGAAATTGACGCTGCATCACACACGGGCGTTGATAATATGCGCGATATTTTGGATGCTGCTCAGTACAGACCTACAAACGGCAGATACAAAGTTTATATTATTGACGAAGTGCACATGTTATCAACTTCTGCATTTAATGCTTTGTTAAAGACCCTAGAAGAACCCCCTGCACATGTAATATTTATATTGGCAACAACTGAAATAAGGAAGGTTCCTGTAACAATATTATCGCGTTGTCAGCGCTTTGATTTGGTTCGTGTTCCAATTGATACATTAAAAAAACATTTTGCATGGATTGCAGAACAAGAAAAAGTTGAATTAACAGATGGTGCAAACGAATTATTGGCGCGTGCTGCAGATGGTTCTGTTCGTGATGGTTTGTCTTTATTAGATCAGGCTATTGCGCAAACGGGTGGTCATGTTGACGAAGTGGCTGTGTTGGATATGTTAAAACGTGCGGATCGTGGTGTTGTTGTTGATTTAATGAAGGTGATTTTATCGGGTGATGTTGCTGCTGCTTTGGACAAGGTTGATGCGATTTACAACAACGGTGCAGATTTATCTATGTTATTAACAGATATGATGGAATGGACACATTGGGCAACACGTATGCATCCTGCGTTACGTGCGGGTGATGTTGTTAATTCGCCATATACCGCTGATCAACGCGAACAGATTTGTAATTTGGATGCACGTATCAGTGTGAATACATTGTCCAGATTATGGCAGGTTATGGTTGCGTCTGTTCCTGAAATGCAGGCTGCAACAAATCAAAAACAATGTTTTGATATGTTGATTATAAGGTGTATGCATGTTTCTGAAATTCCATCTGTGCCAGATTTGTTAAAACAACAAGAATCTGAAAATCGTGTGCGTGATGTTAAAAATATTTTAGCAAACAGAATGTCGCAACCTGTTTCAGAACAGGCGCCTGCGTCACAGTGTTTAACGATAACATCTGCGCTGGAACTTGGTAACGCATTGCAGGCCAGCAAAGAAATATTATTATATTCATATTTTTCTGGAAACATAGAGGTTTCTGAAATAGAAGATGGAAAAATCACGTTTTTTGATCGCAAAGGTGATGCGGATTTTGTGCATAAATTGTCTGCGTGGTTGCTGGAAAAAACTGGAAAAACATGGGTTTTGACGCGCACCATAGAAAGTGTGAATACGCAAACAGTTTCAGAACAAAAACAAGAAGAACT
Source organism: Candidatus Enterousia sp. (assembly GCA_045657405.1). GTDB lineage: Bacteria > Pseudomonadota > Alphaproteobacteria > Rs-D84 > Rs-D84 > Enterousia. The sequence continues at coordinate 5,844 of JAZOTB010000002.1, read as the reverse complement.
GGAATCAGATCCGCTGGTTGCCAGTGCAATGAGTTTGTTTGAAGATGCACAAATAGTAGGGGTGAAATAATATGAAAACAGAATCGGGACGTTCATTGATTGAAATTGTTGGTGTTATGGCAATTGCCGGTGTTATGACTGTGTCTGGTTTGGGTGTATATAATATGTTACGTCAAAATCAAATACGCAGTATTGCCGGTGCAGAGCTGAAGCAAATTGCACAAAATACTAAAATTTTGTTGGAAATGTATGGTTCGTATCAGGGGGTGTCTGTTGATTATTTGCTAAAGTCTGGTGCACTAAATTCTGACAAGGCGCCAATTGGTGGCGATGCATGGTCTGTTGAATCCAGTTTTGATGGTTCATATTTTTCTATTAATCTGGTTGATTTAACAAATGGAGAATGTAATTACTTTGCGACTATGCAACCAACATGGGCGACCAAGATTTTAATAAATGGTTTTGAAACAGATGTTACGACAAACTGTTTTGATACTGATACAAACCAGGTTTCGTTCATTGTTCAATAAATGAAAAAAGGTATAGTTTTTTTACTGTTATCATTTATTTCTGGATGTGTTACATACAGCAGTCCAGAACGCCAAACATGGTCAAGATATCTAAACGGGGCCAGTTTTACGGATATGACAGAAATAACACGCATAGCCAAACGACCCGTATATTTAGGCGCGGGTGGTAAATTGATATCTGGGGTTGTTAAGTCTGATGTGCAAATGGAATATGGTGATAAAGTATCAAATGATAATTTAGTTGCACGTCAATATATGGCAAATTTGGAATATAAATTATATGACGCGCTAAGAAAACCTGGTATTTCTGTTCAGCGTGCAGGAACAGATGTTGTTATTGTTGTGGTTCGTGATGCGATTATGGAATTAAATGTTGCAGATATTTCACAGACAGGTGCAGATACATTAAAAACAATTACCAAGATATTAAAAGAATATGATGCAACGTTTATAGAGGTTGCAGGTTATACAGATTCAATGCGTGATACAAATGCGGCAAATGCGTTTTCGCTTGATATGGCCCAACGTGTTGCTGTGTATCTGTCGCAGCATGGAATTAATACAGCACGAATGTTTATTGTTGGGCGCGGTGCTGCACGCCCGATTGCGGCCCAAGATGATATTGGTCGTTTAACGAATCGTCGTGTAGAAATTCGTGTTACACCTGCTAGATAACTTTCCCTTTTCATTTTTAATTTTTATTGTTATAGTGAGCGTATAACAAAATACAAAAAGGATGGAAAATGGTAAAAAAATCAGAAAATTCACCTGTTGTTAATTATAAAAAAACAGGTATTATTGCTGCTATTGTTATTACGGTTGCTGCAATTGGTGTTTGTGCGGTTAGTGCCCTAAATTCTGGCAGTAATGCAACTGTGGCAGATGTCGTAGAAGAAATATCAGCAGATGCTGCAAATGGTGCAAATTTACGTATTGCTGTAATTCGTATGGATGCAATTCAAGCCGATGCAAATGTGTTAAAAGATTTGCGTAAACAAAAAGAAAATTATGAAACAAAATTACGTGAAGAATTAACAGCGCGTCAAAAAAGTTTAGAAAAAGAAAAAGCGGAAATTGAAAAATCACAAGATGTTCTGTCCCAAGAAGCATTGCAACGTCGTGTTGTTGACTATCAAAACAAAGTAACAAAATTACAACGTGATTTGACAGAGCGTGCCCAAGGGGTAGAGGTTGCTTATCAAAAAGCGCTAAATGAAATTCAAACAAAACATTTGGATCCTATCATAGAAGGTGTTATTGATAAAAAGAAATTGTCATTGGTAATTGATGGTCGTATGGCAAGAATGGGTGCAAATGCTGAAAATTTAGATATAACAAACGAAGTTGTAAAAGCGCTGGATAAAAAAGTGTCCAAAATAAAAATGGAAACACCAAAAGGTTTCTAAGAAATAAAAAAATCCCCAGTTTGGGGATTTTTTTTATTTCTAATTCTGGTCATTACAATTCGTGTAGTTGTTTCCAACCTCCCAACCACCATTTGATAAGGGTGGTTTTCTTTTTTTGGGGGGTGTAACAATGATACGAATTTTAATGTTATGTTTTTTGATGCCGTGGACAGTGTTTGCAGATACGCGGTGTCTGCCGGTTTTCTGTTATGGACATTGTTCAAGTTGTTTCAGGACATTTTGAACATCGTTATTAACAGATACTGTAACTTCTCGTTTCAGACCATCTGTATATGTATAATAAAATTCTGAATTCTTAAATTCTGGCAATGCTTTATATGCTTGTTCAAATGGTGCCAGCATTGCTTTGAACCATTGACGATTGCGACACAAACATCCGTTTCTAACGTCGGCTGCAACCACTGCGGTTGTTGTATTTGGATATTTTGTATCCAAATCATAATCTGTCATCATTAAACAGCGACTGCCAAAGCCATAGAAATTCGCATCATCAAACAAGAATTTGTATATTAAATCATCATCTGCGCCTGCGTTTCGTAATGAATATGCCATTCCGTCTGTGCAACATGCCTGGGCATTGTTCATCAGCATTTTATATCTGTCCAGCAACGGTTTTGCTGCAGGATGTGTTGCTTTGATGTCTGAATTACATGCAGCTGCTGCGATAAAATCATATAACTTTGCATCACGAATTTTTGGACTGCGTGGAGAAACGTTTTCACGAACGAGTGGTTTTTTTCGCCATATTTCGCATTCTTTATCTGTTTCAAAAGGACAGCCATCATCAGCTTGGCCAAATACTTTGTCTATAACAGTTGTCATATCTTGTGCAACGTATGATGGTTTTAATGAAACGGATGACCATAAATTGTCAGATGGTTTTTTGGGTGTTAATAATTCTTCTACGCGTTCCAGTGTAGATGCAGCGTCTGCAATGTTTTGTTTATACAATTCTGTTGGTTCAACTGCTTCAAATGTATAAACACCTTTTATTATTGCGTCTTTACCGGGTTCCAAGAACCAGTCTGAAAAATCTTTGTACTTGTAACTTGCGATTGAGTCATCCCAAATTGGAACGCCGTTCTGTTCATCAACGGTTTTATCAGATAATTTTTGTTTGTATTCGCCTTGTGTTCCGTCCCACAATTTTGGTCTGTTGTCTGGTACGGTTGGTTTTACGGAATATAATTTTATGTTCTGTGCAGGTACAACAACTGGCTGTGGCTGAACGATTGGCATTGGTGGCATGTCCCACACAGGTTCTTGTACAACTTCTATTTGTTCAAATTCTTCAAAAACCATTGGTTCAATATCGCATCCGTTACCATTGCAGTCAGATGCGTATGATATCCCCATGCCATACATGCATAACAACGACGAAAAAATAAAAATTTTGTTTTTCATGACTGGTATTATATCATAAAAAAGGACTATTTAAAACAGATTTTTAACAGTACTTTTTTTATTGTGTTATTTTATTTAGGTATTTATACTTAGATATATTCATTAAACTAAAGGGGAAAATATGAAAAAAATATCAGTGTTTGCATTGTTGGCTGCAATGGTATTGCCTGCTATTGCTGAAGATGTCGCGGAATCTGTCAAGACAGCGGTTGAGCCCGTTGCAACGGTTGCAGAAACTGTCAATACAGAAACAACACCTGTTGCAAATGATGCAAAGGTTATTGCTGAAGAATCACAGGCTACCGAAGAATCACAGGTTGCTGAAGAATCACAGGTTGCTAATACAGAAACGGAAACTGTTGTCGCTGATATTAAAGAGCCTGTCGTTGCTGTGAAATCAAAAACGTCTTTTCCTCATGGTTTGCAAATTGGTGTTGGTTTATCTGGGACCAGTGGCTTAAATGGCTTTATTGGGTATGCGAACAAGAATTTTGATTCTTTCTGGGCTAAACGTTTTGGTGTTCGTTTTGATTTTGGAACAACGTCACCGATTAAGTCAAAGGTAAACAATGTTATAAATGATGTCATAGGCGATGAATTGGAAATCGGGGATAATTTAGCAATTTCAAATGTTGCATTACAGGCAGAACATTATGCTGCAATGGTTGATTTTTATCCATTTGGGAACACTTGGTTCTTGGGGGGATGGCGTTTGACTGGTGGTTATTATTTCGGTGAAATGAATATAAATGCAAAAATTGCGGGTACCATAGATGAACTAGACAGTGGTGTTTATGAATTTGAATTAATGGATACGCAATTCCGTTATTTAGGTAACAGTGTAAATGGTTCTGCAGAACTAAATTGGAACTATCGTGGACCATATCTAGGTACAGGTTTTGATTTTGGTCTGATTGCGGGCTTCAAGATTTATTTGGATGCGGGTGTTGTTTTTACGAACAAAGCGGCCCAGTTGTCTTTGAATGTTCCGTTTGATAATTTGGAAATGCTAGAAAACGGCAGTTGGGAAACTGTTAAAGATACTCCTTTAGAAGGTGTTGTAGACGATATTGTTTCAGATACATTGGCAGATGCGCAGTCTGAATTGGATGATTTGAAATTTTATCCAATGGTGAAAGTTGGATTTATGTATCGTTTTTAATGTATAGTATTTTTTTACTTCTTTAGAAAAAAACGCCCGTTACAGGGTGTTTTTTATGCGGAATACATGCCAATTGTTTTGTGTGATTGTTTTTTGTATTTTATATATTATGAAGTTTTTGCCAATTGTCTTTGTTAGTTTTGTTTCAACCGGTGTGTTTGCAGATGTGTTATGGACAGATGGGGTACAATTTGGTGTTGGTGTGTCTGCTACCAGTGGTTTTAATATTTTTGCTGGGTATTATAATAATAAATTTGAGTCTTATCTTTTAAGTCATTTTGGGACTCGTATTGATTTTGCAAGTTCTGATCCGTTAAAATCTGCAATTGATTCTGCCATAGATTCGTTTATGCGTGATGGTGTTGATGTTGGTGATGGTGTCAAGATTGATAATGGAAAATTTGATGCGTGGCATACGTCTTTTATGCTGGATTATTATCCTTTTGCGGGTATGTGGCGTATAAGTGGGGGGTATGCATGGGGAAGTACAGATTTGATATCTGATATTTTTGGTGAAATAGAGCGTGCGCCAGACCAGCGTTTCTATTTTTATTTGGCTGGAGATCACTATTATTATAATGGTAATGATTTTGGTGGAGTGGCAAAGATAAATTGGGGGTATCATGGTCCTTATATAGGTACAGGTTTTGATATTAATTTGTTTTGCGGATTTTCTCTTGTCTTAGATGCTGGGGTTGTCTTTACGAACAAAACAGCAAGTCTGTCCCTAGAAATTCCGCATGAACAATTATATATGTATAACAAAGAAACAGGTAATTGGGATGTGATAACGATTCCTGCGTTGGATGAAGATATTGCAAAAGCGACCGACAAGGCTAATGCAAAATTGTCTGATTTTAAGTTTTATCCGATGTTAAAGATAGGTTTTGCGTATAATTTCTAGACGAATCGTTCAAATCCGAATCAAAAAAAGTCTAAAACCGAATCATTTTTTATTAAGAATAAAATAAGTTATTAAAAAAATTTTTTATAAAAAACCCCGAAAATTCAAGGCTTTTTAAGATAGCTGAAATTTTCTTAAAATTATTTTTGAAATTCTGCTTGACTTTTTTGGAAATAGAGCGCATACTAAGCGGGCTTTCAAGTTGAGACAACGAAAAAAAAGAAACTCAACCCCTGAAATTCTGCGGTTTACGGAACGAACAGTAAGAATCGGGTTCTGATAAACTACGCAAACATTGTGAATAAAAGCAGCTCATCAAAAATTCAAGAAGGGATGTGCAGACAGTTGAATTTGGAATATCCAAACTTTGACTAAGTCAAAAGTGCATATCCTAGACAGGTAGTAGGTTTACATATT
>JAZOTB010000001.1:0-13630 GCA_045657405.1 Candidatus Enterousia sp. | reverse complement strand
CCTACTAGGTTATAGGGTAAATAACAACCTATTCACCTACTAGGTTATAGGGTAAATAGCCAAAATCGACACAAGTGTCGAATCGACACCAATGTAAAATCATTTACCTATTAACCTACTAGGTAATAGTAAATCAATTTTAGCCAACTAAAATGAAATATAAAACCTTGAAACGCCTTATTTATAGGCATTTCAAGAGTTTGACACACGTTTGTCAATATGATATAATGTAAGTCTAGGGTAAAACCTAGCGGGCGGTAGCACGCCTTGAATAACTGTACATTTACAACAAAAGAAAAGGAGAACAAAACAATGTCAAGAGCAAACACAACCAACGATGTAATTGTAACCAAGGTAGTTAGAGGGTACGAGTTAGGTGAAACCCTTGCACATTCAGCGGAACGCCTTATAAGTGCGGTAAACAAATCTGAAAAAGGTGTTCGTGAATTGGCTATGGAACTTTTCAAAATTCAAGACGGCAAACTTTTAGCTAATACCGAATTTAAAGGCATTGGCGAATTTTTCGAAACAATGACGGGGTTGTCCTCAAGTTCCGCAAGTCAGTATTTAAGAACATTCAAGGCGTTCAAGAACTACGATAATGACAAATGGTGTGGCTATTCCGCACTTGTGCCGTTTTCAATGCTTACGGAAATTACCAAACTGTATGGTATTGTAAAGCACACCGAAACAATTATTGACGACGGACACAAGGTTGAACAAACAGGAAATACCGCCGAATGTGGTGACGGACTTTTGAAAGCATTTTGCAAAATAGTTTCCGAGTTTGACGATGTACCAAATATGGACTTGTCTAGCGAAAAGAAAATTGATGAAACCGTAAAAGCAATTTTATTGTACATCACCGCCAATTGGACTAACAAACAAGTTCGCGATGCTATCGAGGGTAGCGCTATTGTCACTGAGTTTGAAAAGTCTAAAGACAAGAAAAAGAAAACCAAGAAAAAAGACACACCTAAAACCACCGACGACAACGATGACACCAATGACACCGAGGACAATGACGATACCGAGGACATTGACGACAAGAACTATAATAAGATTTTGGAAATTGAAAAACTTGTAGCCGATTTTGCAATCAATCCGAAATTAACCAAAAAGGCGTTTATCTCTAAATTTTACGACATTTATAACGCATAACTTTAGCCAACTAAAACGGCGGGACACCAACAAAAACGGTGTCCCGTTTCAATTAACAAATGAGGTGATAATATGACGCAAGTATTTATCTTTTGGAAAGACGGAACATACACACAAATAAAGGGCGCGCATGCTTACAGGATAGCTATTAATTGGCTAGTGTACAATAACACAACGTTATCGAATTTTACCGTTATGGAAAACCATAAAGAAAAGGCTTATTTCTTTTTCGAAAACGGTAATGAAATAGAATGGATTATTAAACCTAGGGGGTGCGAACAATGAACGGAATAGGTTATAAAGATTCACATTCACAAACGAAAATTCCCAAGTATTCACCAACTTTTAATAGTTGGCGTAGGGGCAATTTTAAACCAATGTCTTACAGGGGTTTAATATGGATTGTAACAATCGAATATTTTGATACATATGAGGAACGAAACGAACCAAAATGTTTTAACCAAGGTTTTATGTATCAGCATAGACATTATGCGGTAGAACAACGTGACCTTGTATTAAAGAGTTTACATTTAGAGGGCAAAACCGTTTTAAACCACCATATACGCCTTGTACGGGTTTAAGTGTGCGCAAGCGTACATTTTACCATATTAACCAATTAACGCCCTTTACAAGCCAAATAGAGGGCATACAACCAAAGAAAAGGAGATTAAAACAATGGCAAACAACAAAATTAACAACGAAATCAAAAACGAAACCGTAAACGCTAATAACCGTCTTGCTGAAAAACTGAAAGCGAAATCAGATGAACGTTTTGCCGAGTTCAAAAACCCGTATATTGAGGATAAAACGTTTAAGTCGTTTCCCGATTTCAACACCGAATATTTGGAAAACCGTGTCGAATTGTCGTGCGTGACCAAATTACGCAAGCACGTAAAAGACGACAACGACAACAACGTTGTCGACGAAAACGGTGAATATGTATGGGAAGACTTATACGCTTTTATCGACAAGCGTTTTCCCGACGTTTGGAGTTTTGGCGGGTCGGCTTTAAAGTCAATCTATAACGATCTCGTAGACGACACAACAAGTGAAGACGAAATTAACAAAGCACTTGAAGAAAATCCAATAGTGTTCCGTTTACACAAAAAGAAACTCGAGTCGGGCAAAAATAAAGGTAAAATCATGACTGAATGGTTGCTTTAATTCTTTAAACCCTTAAACGCTTTCACACCTTAAACACTTTTAACACCCTAACAATTTAATCTTGTTAGGGTGTTTTTATTTATCTATAAAGGGGGTGGCTATATGGCTACAATAGGCGGTAAAAGGAAAACGAAAAAAACAACAAGTGAACGAACCGTAAAAGTTCGTAAACCTCTTAAACCAAAAAGTGATAGAGGTTTAAAGCGTGTAGCGAAATCTGTTCGCGGTCAAAAAGGCGGGTACGATATTTCGAATAAAGACGCGCTAGATAAATACTTTAATAAAGATGGTAGCTTAAAGCAATCAGCATTACGAACTAAAAAGCAACGCGCCCAATTTGAAAATGAAGTAAAAAAGGCAAAAGACGAAATACGACAATTACAAGAAGAGAACAAAAGACTAAAAGAGGAAAATAAACGACTACGAGAAAAGGCAAGAAAAGACCGAGCGAAAAAACGAAAACAAAAAGAAACATACAAGAAAAATAAACACGGTTACACACAAGAACAATATGACGAATTTATTGATATTTTATCTGACGTATATGATGAAACCGCTTTATTATTTTACGATAGTGACCAAGTAATGCAAATGATAGATGAGGGGTACACATACGACGATATAGTGAATTTTCTAAAAGCTATGAACAAAGAAAAAGAAAAAAATTTAACCGACATAGAAAAGAAACTTTTAAAACGCAAACACCTAACAAGAGATGAAAGAGAAGACGCAACAAAAGAAGCGGGTCAAATGTTATATCTATCATCAAAAAGTAATTTATCACCCGAGGAATGGTTTATAATGAAACACAATGACCCGAGACGTTTTGAAAATGAATTATTTACCATATTGCCAAAAGACGAACGTGAATTATTTTTAAGGTGATTCTATGGAACACTTTAGCCAACTAAATAAAATAAAATGGGATATACACCGAATTTCAAACAAACATAAAGAAGTCGATAATATAATGTGTTTTGACATAGAGGTATCATCATTTTTTCGTGACAACAACGGAAAAATATATTCTCAAAATGATGTACTACGAAAATTTAAACACTTGAAAAAAGATGAACGTTATAACGTATTATCGAATTTCTTTTCTGATTGTGAAAAGGGTAGCGTGTGTTATATATGGCAATTCGGAATAGAAATAAATGGAAAATTTAAAACGTATTATGGGCGGGAATTATCCGAGTTTAGATATTTAATAGACAAACTAAACGAAACATTAAACTATCGTGCCTACATATATATCCATAACAGTTCGTACGAAATGCAATTTTTACAAAACATTTTTGACCTAGAAAAAGATTGCGAATGTTTTTTCACCGACAAACGACAACCATTATATTTTAGATACGGTAATATAGAATTTAGATGTAGTTACCGTTTAACAAATTTAGCCTTGAAAGATTGGGGTAAACAAACGGGAGGAACTCAAAAAACATTATTAGACTACGGAACAATACGCACGCCTAACACGGAATTAAACACGCAAGAACTCGAATATTGTGAAAATGACCTCATAGTCATGTATGAGGGTTTGAAACAATACCGTGAACAATACAACTATATCGGTAATATACCGTACACACAAACAGGAAAACCACGACGTGAAATAAAAAAATTATTCCATAACGACAAAAATTATCATGAACAAATTACAAAAGAATTACCAATAACTTTAAATGAGTACAAAATACAAAAACGATGTTACGGTGGCGGTTTAACAATTGCAAATGCTAGTCAAGTTAAAACAAAAAGTGGAAAAATAAAACGACACAAAAATATTTATAATCGTGATATTGCTAGCGCGTACCCATATCAAATGGTAACACAACCGTTTCCAAGTGGTCGATTTATCCGTTGTAATAAAGAGTTTAGCCAACTAAATTTTGAACGCTATTGTTATTTAATGTGTATCAAAATTAAAGAATGTAAAGCACGAACAATAAAGCATATTTTACCCCGTGCAAAAATACCAATTAGAAAAGGTTGTAAATTCGACAACGGTAAATTAGTTTCAATAAATAAAGGTGGTTATGCAGTCTTATATTGCACCGAAATCGATTATAAAATTTACAAGAAATTTTATAACTTTAAGGAAAGCGAAATAGAACTATTAGAATGTTACCAAGCACCAAAAGCACATCTAAATAAAAAATTTGTTGAATATGTTTTGTCATTATATGCGGGAAAAACCACACTTAAAAATATCGAGGAAAGTAAAGTACAGTACGCACGTTTGAAAGAAATTTTAAATGCATGTTATGGAATGGCATGTACTAGCCTTATCTTTTCACCTGTAGAATTAATTAATGGAAAATGGCATGATTTATTTAGCGAATTAGACGACGAACAACGCGACATACAAGAACAAAACATACTAGACGAATTACAACACAAACCTTGGAAAAATATAACGGCATTTTCTATGGGTATATATGTCACAAGTTACCAACGTGCAAATATATGCGAAATGCTTTTAAAAATAGATGATAACGATTTCCTTTATACTGATACTGATAGTATTAAATACTTGAACGGTAAAAAATACGAAACTATTTTCGAAAATGAAAACAAACGCATAATAAAACAATTAAAACAAATTGCTACCGATAGAGAAATTGACATTGATTTATTTATGCCTAAAGACAAGAATGGAAAAGTTCACCCTATAGGTTTATGGGAAAAAGAGGACAATTATATACAAGCATGTTTTGCGGGCGCGAAACGGTATTGCTACATTGACCAAGATGGGGAATTTCATGTCACTATTTCGGGTGTTCCAAAATGTGCTAGTGAACATATGACAATAAAAGACTTTCAAGATGGTTTCATATTTGACCAAGAAATTTGCGAATACAAGAAAAACATAGTTTCCTATTTGGACGGTAACAACCTAGTCGGTGTGAAACTAAATAAAGGCAAACACGACGAATACGTTGTAAAAGAAAAGTACGGTATTAACATGTATCCTACAGGGTATAAAATGAAACTAGATAAAGACTATGTTAATTATCTATCAGAACTCATACACAAAAGGCGGTGATAAAATGGAAAGAAGAGAATACAACAAAATGTATATGCGAAAAAGACGGGAACAATTAACCGAACGGGGCATTTGCCCCGTTTGCGGTTGTCGTCCAAAAATTGAAAATTTCGCACGATGTGAACATTGTTTAAAAGTACAACAAAATTACAGAAAACGTATAAAGGAGATAATAAAAAATGCTAGGTATTGAAAGAAAATATTTAACAAGCAAAGAACTAAATAGAATTAATGACGGAATACATTATTGCGGTAACGATATATACAACGCTAAAACGGAATGGGTGGCGTGTGTTGGACAACGCGCCAATGGTAAATCGTTTTGGTGGATTGCCGTAATGACAATGGAGTTTTTCGAATTTGGTTATCATATCGGTTATGTACGTCGTCAAAAAGAAGAGGTTACAACGTCGGGTGTAGAAGAATATTTTTGCGACAAAAATTATTTGGCATTTCTTAAAAACACATATGGTTTTGATTGTGTGGTATGCAAAGAAAAAAAATTATACTTTGCAACAATGGACGAAAACGGAAAAATAATAAAGGAACAATTAACATTATTCGGTAAAGTGTTTTCATTATCGACCGCACGAAACTTTAAATCATTGCACTACGATTTAATTGAAAATATGATTTTTGAGGAATTTATAACGGACGGACTTTATATAAATTCTGAATGGAAAAAATGGAATAATCTTATGAGTACGATATACCGCGACCGCAAGGGGCGTGTTGTTCTTATCGGTAATACTATTGAACGTAATTGTCCATATTTCCGCGAAATGGGCATAAACATTCTAAAACTAAAACAAGGCACAACAACAAAATTCACAAGTGACGGAATAGATTTTTTAGTCGAATATACAGGAACTACGATACAAACAAATAAAATGTTTATCGGACAATCCGCACGACAAATTACCAAGGGCGAATGGGACACGAACACCTATCCCCATTTATTTTGTAATTTAGATGAACAGGAAAAATTAATGCGTTTCTATTATTGCTATAATGAATTTTGTTTTAAGTGCGAACTTTTCATTTATGATGATAGGAAATTTTTATTTGTCCGTCCATACGATAAAGAAAATTTAGAGTTTAATTATTACGATGATATTTTCGAAAAAGGTTTTCACCTTGAACGTAATTATTACAACTATGCAAAAAAGAAAAGATACCAAAAAGTGTGGGATTTGTTTTTAGAAAATCGTGTAGTATATTCTGATAATTTATGCGGAACTGAATTTAATAATTGCTTAAAATATTTCAATCCGTTTATACAAGCACGACGAATAATTTAGCCAACTAAAACAATAAAAACGGGCGGGGTGAAACCCCGCCCGTTCGCGCTAAAAAATTACCCCGTTTTTTAATTGTGCTACAATTTCGTTGTATTCGTCGTCACTACATTTGATATTTAATACAGGATTTTCAATAACTGTAAAACCTTGTATAGATGATAAAGGATAGTAAACGTTTAAAGGCAAGCCAATTTCTTTCGGGTAGTGTTCCGAAAATTGCGGTGCGGGGCGTTTTATCACAAGGTACGGTGTACGTTGTGCAAGAAAACTACTACTTGCGTTATACCCGTTTGACATTGGATTGTCGGGGCGTAACATCGCCATTTTCATAAGATTTGTGGCTACCCCGCCAACGTCACCCGCGCCCGCGTGCGTTGCAACGCCTATACTACCGTTTACTAATCCCGAAACGACGTTTGAATATTGCAATCCTGTTATAGGGAAATGAACACAACAAACACCGCCGTATTGACCAATGACGGAATTTTTTAAATACATTTTTTCGTCGTTACGTTTCACAACTAATAACTTGCATTGAAAACTACCGTCTATTATGTTGAACTGGTAAACTACTTTCAATTGCGCATTGTTCCAATATTCATTTGGAATAGGAACAAACCCCACGAATGGCAAATAAATTTCGACTTTACAATTTCCGTAGTCTAGGAAATTCCCGAAACATTCAGCAATGGATAAAGTACCGCAATTAATTTCAATATAGTCTTGTGTTGCTTTTTCTAATTGATAATCATTTAAAGTACGATAACCAATTTTTAAAGGTGCGGTTGTAGACGCGGTTATGTCTACGGGTATAACGTGACAATCTAAAACATAATCAATTAGTTTTCCGTTCATTAAAATGTCAACAATACCTAAATTGTCAGCAAGTTTCGCGGTATATCCCGCGGGGTAAATCGTCGAACCAAAAAACGATTTAAGCATAACCGCCATCATTTCAGAAACCGAAATAGACGACGGGTCAGTTAAAAATTCGGGTACATTAAAATGAGGAAATAACACGTCACCTAACGACGTTAAATCATTAGGGGCAATTTTATAAACGTTAATAAATCCCGCGCTTGTAACGCCTAACGTCGGTAAACTATCAATCGGTATTTCGTCACTTGAAAAATCAAAAGTTCCGTGTGGATAGCCACCGACTTCATTATAACCGCCCTCGGGTTCGGACGCGTCACCGAACTCGGGAGATTTCTTTTTTGTGTCCGTGTCAATATTTCCACTAATTCCCCACGTCGAATAAATTGTGTCGTTATCAATAAAAGCACCCGCAATTGCTTTCGTCCCCCAATAATGGCCGTTACCATACCACCATTGATTAAAGTTAAAATACATGCCAAATATTGTGTTATTGTTGTATATTGTTTTTGCAAGACACAAATAACATTTCGGTTCAACTCCGCCGCTAACGCCCGTTTGTACAGCTATACTAGCATTACTATTAAAACTACCTTGAACAACACCACTAGCATTTTTTATTTTTCCTGTTATTGTCATATTTACAGGGTTTGAACCACTACGCGATAAATATATAGAAAAATACCCTGTTAAATTTCTATCACTATCTAACAAAGCAATATCAGCTATACATTCATCTGAAAAATCCGCGTGTGTAAAGGAAAAATAAGAAGAAACGTCAATCATTTTTTCGAAATCTGTATTATACCAAATTTCTTGGACGTCCCTAATTGTTTCACCCTCGGAACGATTGACGTTATTATTTGCAACGATATAAGCAAGCGCGGCGCTTTCTATTCCAATGTTGTCACTTACACCTAAAAAACTACCTTGTAAATATCCACCTCGTATAACTACACCGTCATACCAACTCATTTAATCACCTCACTATCCTATTGTCATTAAAATAATAGTGTTATCATTTAAACCGTGTGGAAATTTTTTTGTTGAAACTATTTCATATGTCTTCAATTGATAACCGTTGTCGTATAAATAAGCATTTGAAATTTTTTCATTTTTTGAAATTGTACAAGAATTATTCAATATTTGTGTTCTGTAATTCATTAATACATCTTGTTTTGCAAAAATTTTTATGGTTTGATTTTTTATTTCGTAGTTTTCTATAAAGTAATATTTTCCCGTAACTCCCGAGTATAAATAATTACTATTTTGTACTTGGGAAATATACGCACTAGATAATGTAAAACTTGTTGTTACGCAACCTATAGATTCGTTGCTTTCCCCCGTTATATCCGCAACTTGCGTTAGAGATTTATTCAATTTATTTTTCGGTGACGTTGTATTGTAAAGAACTATATTCATTTTAACACCCCCTTTAGTTGGCTAAAATGCGCGGATTGTAAAACAATCTTTAATAGCTGATAAAACAATATCGTACACATTGTAGGACATTAGTTCTTTCATAATCTCATAATATTTTTCGGGTGAAATTAAAATTACTTTTGTGCGTGTTTTTGTGTCGGTATGTGTTTTTATTGTTGTTACGTCGGTGCGTTCGTCGGTGGTGTTTGTAATATCACCATATATATTTACGTCGGTACGATTTGACCGCGTTTCTGTATCTGTATGCGCGTTCTCGGTTTCCGTGTCCGTGTGTGTTGCGGTTGTTTCGGTGTCCGTGTGCGCGTTCTCGGTTTCCGTGTCGGTGTGTGTTGTAGTTGTTTCCGTGTCGGTATGGGTTGCGTGCGTTTCCGTGTCGGTATGGGTTGCGTGCGTTTCTGTATCGGTATGTACCGCGTTTGTTTCCGTGTCAGTATGTGCCAATGTACTAAAAATGTCAGTGTGTTCTTTTGTGGTGTCCTTATCCGTATAATGTGTTGCGTCCGTTTCGTCAGTATATGAAATTGCCGTTTTTGTGTCTTGTCGTTGTCCGTTCGTTGTGCTTGTTGCGCTTGCGGTATCATCGAGAAATGTATTTAAATCAAATGGGTGTGTTTGGTTTGTAACGTCACTAGAATTTGTTTGCTGACCCGTTATAAATGTTTCTGACGTGTTGCCGTGCTTTAATTCATTATGTTTATCGTCGCTGTAAATTTCTTTTTCAACTTGACCATATTTTTTATTTTCCCTAGTTTCACCATATCCAATAGTTTTTTCGGTGTTTCCGTATTCTGTTTGTTTCTCGGTGTTTCCGTATTCTGTTTGTTTCTCGGTGCTACCGTACATAGTTTGTGATTGCGTGTTTCCGTATTCGGTTTGTTTTTGCAACTCACCAAAAACGCGGGTTGTTAAATCAGCACCCCATTGTATAGAGTCGTTGTCACGTTCAACATTTACAATAACTTTGTCGTAGTCTTTTTGTTCCTCTTTTGCCCCGTAAATTATTTGTTCGGTTTCCGTTGCGTTTAATGACCTAAAATCAGTTGACAACAATTCGAAAAAACGTTGCGAACGTGTAAGATAAACATAAATCGCTTGTTTTGCACTCTCGTAAAAATCCGCGTTTATAATCCACTTTTTATTTTCTTTATCCCAACGCATAAAGCAATTCCAACGTGACATTGTTTTAAGATTTCCAATTTCGTTTAATATAAACGCGTCTAAAATATACAATGTAATTTCGTTTAGTATTGTTAAATCGACATACGAGGTTAAATCAATTGATTGAATAAACCCGTTGTGGTGATTGCCTTGTGTATCGTCCAAATTGAAAAAATTATGCAATCTTAAATCAAACATTTTCGTTACCCCCTTTTTTAAATTCGTCTTTTTCAATTTCCCCGTCGCCGTCCATATCGACATGAGAAATAACGTCAGCGTTCACACCGAAAACTATTTTTAAATCATCGCACATTTTTTTTCTACATTCATACATTTCTTTCAAATTCAAGTTTAATAAGTCGTGTGTGCTTTCCACTTCGCCCGTTATCATACGCTCACGTTTTTCGGCTAATTTTTTAATACCGAAAGTTTCATAGCTATCTTTTAAAAATCTATCTTTTGTGTCTATATAGTCCTTTAAATGTCCAACACCTTTAGGTGTTCTATCAATTTCTATTTCCTCGGTTTTATCGGTAATGTATGAGAATTTACCGCGATAAATGTCGTTAATGTAATTGTTTGCGCTTTCAGCATTGGCGTTATTATGTGCAATAATAACGTCTACCATACGAGAATTTACAAGTTCGCAAGCAATTGATGTGTCAGCGTGTGCAAGCTGAAATGCGTATTGTTCAGCATATAACGACGTAGGGTAAATGTCACGGGTGTTCATACCGTATACACCATTCACATTAATTTCAATCGGTTCAATTCCCTCTATGGTTGTACCATTCTTAAACGTGAAATTAAAATGAGTTGGGTAACCGTATCTATCATAACCATACGGGTTACAATCCACCGCCCACAATTTACCGTTGTCTTCAATGATACCACAACGACCAAAGAAAAATAAACGTTCCTCTATTTCGTGTGCAAGTTCTTTTTCAATTCCCGTGTATTCAAAAATATTAGTTGCGATATTTTTAAAGTGAAAAAAATAATTGCGGAAATAATCCCACAATTCAAGCTTACGCCCGCCCGCTTTTCCTAGTAAAAATGCCTTGAAAAATTTTTCCGACGGTGCGAATAATTTGTAAAATGTATTTTCAATAAATTGCATTTTTTTATCACCTCTCTTTAGTTGGCTAAAATGAAACCCCCACAACATTATTTCGTTGTGGGGGTTATGACTAGGAACAACAATGTCAAGTTGCGCTATGGTCGCCTACATAAAATACAATTGCCTGTTCGCTTGTATCAATTGCATAACCCTTGTCGAATTTTGCAACTGACGTTTGCATCTCCTGTAAACTATTAACCGCCGTGCAAACTCTAAAATCATCGCATACGGTGCAATAGCGTTCGATATCGTGAACATAGCAAACAATACCGTCAATCTGTAAATCCGTTCCGTCGGTTGTGTAGTCGGAAAACGCGGTAGTGTCTACGTTCAAGTGGTCATTTTCGATTGCAATTTTGTGTACATCGTCCGCGCCTACATCGTCGCCGATTGCTTGCCAACGTGTAACCTCATTGAATGTGGGTAAACTGATAAACGGTTCAATCAGCGTGTTCTCGAGAAATCCCGTCATACCCGCGACAAAATCTGCATGCATATCGATAATCAATTCATCGTCGCGCGTAAAGCGGTCAGCTTCTTCATTGTTATACAAACGGTTCATAGATTTCAAACGGGAAATAATACGTTTCATTTCAACAATCATAAAGCGCATTAAATCCGCATCATAGAAAAATGTTTCTTTGCTTGTTGCTTTTCCTGTAATCTGATTGTAAATTGCACCAAGGTCGATAGCGGTGTTTGTACTTGCAAAACTAGACGCAATAGCGGTTGCGCGTGCAATTGTGTCGCACGACTCCATACCGCACTTCACGTCGTTCATCATACCAGTGTCTAACATATCCAAGAAACTAGCCATTTCCGCGGGGTTATGGAAACATTTAGACAACTGTTTTCTACTTGTGATAATCGGTTCGGTTTCCGCACCACCGATTGTTCCGAAAATCCTATCCGTCCAATTCTCGGACAACGAACCGTTGTAATACGACCAGTCTTGCGCTTTGTAGGAACTGTTTTCTTTCAATTCAGCAATATTATGTCGCTGAATTTTCCGCAAGTATAAACCAAAATCGTCGGTGTTACGGTATGAATTAATTTTTGTAAGCGGGTTGTACGCTTTGGATTTGATACGCGTGTCATAATCGACACCACACAAACCATTCATAAACGTTTCAAGCACCCAAGGGTTTTGTGCGCTCAAAATCTGTCCACCTACTTGTGCAAGGCTTGTACTATCAACAACGTCGATAGCTGACGCGCCCAAACACATTTTTGTCACATCGTTTACCATACTGTAAACCTGTTCATATGCCATGTTAATTTACCTCACTTTCTGTTTTGGTGTATTCTACAACTAGAAAACCAACAAACTCATGCATATCACCATTAACGACTATTACCAAGTCATTAGTTAAAATACGCGGGAATATACCGCCCGAAACAAATGCTGATGATTTTATAACTTGCGTTCCCGCCGTATCAATAGCGGTAAAAATAGAGTACATATTGACAATTGTTTTACTACTAGAAAAACCCTGTTCAACAAGTACATTGACATTATTAGTTAATGAAATGTTGTTGAATACTTTACGAAAAATATTTTTTCCGTCAATCCACTTTACGCCCGTATCCACTTCACTTGTACTATATGCGGGCGGTGTGTAAGGCAAGGGCGCTGATAACACCCCATTTTCAATTGAAAGATTGCTACCCACTTTTACACCACCTAATGTGTCGGCGCTTGCGACGGGTAAAACATACGTGCCACCGCCACCGCTGTTTTCTATGTCTTCACTACTCGGCGGAAATTTCGACGGCGGAATTGTATTTAAATTTCCCATTATGCCACCCCCTTTTTAGTTGGCTAAACTAGACGCGCCCGCATCATCGACGGGCGTTGTTATCGGTTCATTGTTCAAGGTTTCCGTTGGTTTTGGTTGTTCCGTTGGTTTCGGTGGTTCATTTGGTTTTGGTGGTTCATTTGGTTTTTCAATTTCGGGCGGTGTGCTTGGTTCAACATTTTTCGGTAGTTCTGAAATATTCTGTTTTTCATCTTTGTGTACCTCGTTATAAATTTCGTATATAGGTTTTCGACGCATATTACAAAAATGTTACACTCCTTTCTTTAAAATTTTATGGTTATATTATATAACAAATGTGTGTTAATTGCAAATTTACCCTATAGGTTAGTAGGTAAATAGGTTTTAGTTGGCTAAAACGACACTTGTGTCGATTTCGACACTTGTGTCGGTTTCGACACTTGTGTCGGTTTTGTCTATTTACCCTATAACCTAGTAGGTGAATAGGTTGTTATTTACCCTATAACCTAGTAGGTGAATAGGTGAATAGAGCCTGTTCGGGGAAAATCGAACACGCGTTCGAACCAATGGGATA